>JANLIN010000009.1 GCA_024654345.1 Candidatus Komeilibacteria bacterium | reverse complement strand
CGATGGCGGCGATGACATCACCGCGCGAAACTTTGTCACCGACTTTGACATATAGTTTGGAAGCGTGAGCGTATAAAGTCTGGAAGCCGCCCGGGTGATTGACGATGATGTAATACCCATAGCCACCCTTATTCCAACCGGAGGTAATAACGGTACCGGCCTCGGCGGCATAAATCGGTTGACCCGATTTGTTGGCAATATCGACACCGGAGTGTCGCCAGCCATAGTACTGGGTAATTCGCTGGGAATTGGTTGGCCAGAGCAGGTCACCACCACTGTCCGTGGCGGGAGTATTTACACGCGGTTTAAGTACTTCGGCAATGCGTCGGGCCGGGGCGGGTGATGAGGCGGGTTTGGGCGGTTCGGGCTTGGTGGCGCCCGGCAACATCAATTTCTGGCCGATTTGCAGGTCACTGACGGAAGCCAGTTTATTCGCTTCGATAATACGATTGATATCTGATTTATATTTTTTACCAATGGCGTCGAGCGTATCACCTTTGACGACCGTATAAAGAAGTCCATCAACCGGCAGGATAACGAGCTTTTGCCCCGGCTTGATCACGCTGTTGGCGGACATACTATTTGCCCACAGCAGGGTAGCGAGGCGTAAATCAAACTTACCGGCAATATTTGAAAGCGTGTCTCCCGGTTGCACTTCATAGTTGATCACTTCTGAACGGGTGGTTTGTGTTAAGGAGGGATCGCTGATATTCGGCGCTTCAATGGCTGATTCGTCCGGATTCATGAACACCAAACTACCAGACCATGATTCCGGTAGATCCGGTTCTATTATATAGTCATCTGCACTGACTGCTTCATTCGTTAAGTAAGAGCGGATACTGTTTCTTTGCAAATCGGTCAACGGTCCTTCAACAATTTCGTAATTTTCAATAAACTGTTCATCGGCCTGTGTTAGAGCAAAAATTAAAGTATTACGACCAAAATTCTCAGGCGATGTCGCCTTTGCCTCCAACCCCTGCCACATCGTGACCATCACAATGACAATTAACATTGAGTAGGCCAGGAAACGAGAATACTGCCGATAAAGCTGCCCTCTATTTTCATACAGGTTGGTGAGACGAAAACCATATTTCTTTAAACGGGCGTACGATGGCAGTATCAGCCAACGGCTCAAAACTTTAATTACTATTTTCAGTGGCCAAAAAATCCAAATAAAAAATTGCCCAATACCCTTCGCGAACCAGCGAAGTAAATTGAGGGCAAGAAGACATGATTTTATTCCGAGTTGTTTAAATCGTAAAGAAATACGATTTAGCTTTCTTTAGGCACGGGCGGGCGGAGGAGGCAACAAAAGCAATTTCGGCGTCCACTCGCTACGTAACTATTAAAATAAAGTGAGGGCTTAAGCAGGTCTTAATATAGATGATTGGTCGGACTTTGTCAACGATGTTCTAATATTGATTTAATGTCTCAAAAAGGAGACAAAAATACTCTGTCCCGACGCTGAAGTTGGCCGGCCGGCCGGCGCGGTGTTGGGAGTATAGCACGGTCATCATCATAAGTTGCACCCCTACCTTTTTCTCCTCATCGTCTCGGTCGTGATTTACTTCATCACCGATTCTTGCTAGAATTAATACGATATTAAGCCAATTTATGGACAGATACGATCCGAAAAAAGTTGAAAGCAAATGGCAGGCACGGTGGCGAGAGCAATCGTTATATCGAGCCGAAGATAGTGATAAGCGGGAGAAGAAATATATTCTAGACATGTTCCCTTATCCTTCCGGCCAAGGTTTGCACGTCGGTCACCCGGAAGGCTATACAGCCACTGACATATATAGCCGCTATTTACGTTTCAAAAAATTCAACGTTCTCCATCCGATGGGGTGGGATGCTTTTGGTTTGCCGGCGGAAAACTACGCTATCAAAACCGGTACTCATCCGGCGGATTCAATCGCCGAGAATATCAACAATTTTCGTCGGCAGATAGAATCATTGGGCATGAGCTATGATTGGTCGCGCGAAATTTCCACGGCCTCGCCTGATTATTATAAATGGACGCAGTGGTTTTTTCTGTTACTCTACAAAAACGGGCTGGCTTACAAAAAAAAGGGCAGTGTCAATTGGTGTGATTCATGTCAGACGGTGCTAGCCAACGAGCAGGTCGTCAGTGGCGCTTGTGAACGATGCGGATATGACGTTGTTCAGAAAGATTTGGAACAGTGGTATTTCAAGATCACCGCCTACGCCGAGCGACTACTGAATGATTTGGATAGTTTGGAATGGCCGTCATCAATCAAAGATATGCAGAGGCACTGGATTGGTCGCAGTGAGGGGGCGGAGGTTATTTTTTCGGCTATTAGCCAAAATAAAACTGCGGAGCTTAAAATTTTTACCACTCGTCCGGATACTTTATTTGGCGTCAGTTTTGTGGCGGTGGCGCCCGAGCATCAGATACTACAAATTTTCCGAGATAGTATAGAAAATTGGGAAGAGGTAGAGGATTACATCCGACAGGCCCAGCGTAAGTCGGCTCTGGAAAGAACCGACTTGGCCAAGGATAAGTCCGGTGTGTTGGTGCAAGGAGTTAAAGTAGTTAATCCCGTTAATAAAAAAGAAGAGGTGTCGCTGTGGGTGGCGGATTATGTTTTACCCACCTATGGCTTTGGGGCTGTCATGGGTGTGCCGGCGCATGATCAGCGAGATTGGGAGTTCGCCAAAAAGTATGATTTACCGCGCAAATTCGTTATCGAAGGGGCGGAAGAAGATGAGTGCTTCGTGGGTGAGGGGAAAGCGATGAATTCCGGACAGTTTGACGGATTATCGACGGCGGAATTCAAAGAGGAGATTGTTAAGTGGCTGGAAAAAAATAGTCATGGCCAAAAGGCCGTTAATTATAAATTACGCGACTGGCTGATATCTCGTCAGCGCTACTGGGGAGCGCCGATCCCGATCGTCTATGATCCGGAAGGAAATCCACATCCGGTCAAGGAAGAGCATTTACCATTGGAACTACCGCGGGATGTGGACTATATGCCCAAAGGAACTTCGCCACTGGGAAGCTCAGAGTCTTGGCAAAAAAAGGCGGAGGAGCTGTACGGCTCGGGTTGGCATTTTGAAATCGATACTATGGATACATTTGTTTGTTCTGCGTGGTATTTTTTCCGGTTTGTTGACCCCTTAAACAAGGAAAAATTTGCGGCCAAAGAAAAACTGGTCGCGTGGTTGCCGGTGGATCTCTATGTCGGTGGCGCCGAGCACGCCGTTTTACACCTGTTGTACGCGCGCTTTTTCACCAAAGTCTTGAAAGATCTGGGTTATGTAAATTTTGCTGAACCTTTTACGAAGCTACGCAACCAAGGGCTGATCTTGGGGCCGGATGGAGAAAAGATGTCCAAGTCGCGGGGCAATGTGATAAATCCCGATGAAGTCATCGCTCGCTACGGAGCGGACACATTCCGTATGTATGAAATGTTCATGGGTCCATTGGAGGATGCCAAACCTTGGGATGAGAAAGGAATCGTGGGGCTGAGAAGATTTTTGGAAAAGGTCTATAGACTAGCGCCGACCACTGGCGATGAAAATCAAAAAGCACTGCACAAAGTGATAAAAAAAGTGACCGCGGATATAGAAAACTTCAAGTTCAACACGGCTATCGCCGCCATGATGACTTATTTGAACGACGTCGGTGGGAAGATCTCGGCATCGGCGTTGGAAAAATTCATTATTATCCTATCACCTTTCGCGCCCCATCTGGCCGAGGAAATTTGGGAAAAGCTGGGACATGATCAATCAATCTTTCTGGCGGACTGGCCGGAATATGACCCGAGACTGGTGGCGGAAGAAGAGATCCAGCTGGTAGTGCAGGTAAACGGGCGGGTGCGAGATAAGATAATGATGACACGGGGCACGGCGGAGGCTTCTGTGGAGGCGGTGGTAATGGATCTACCCAAAGTGAAACCATTTGTGGACGGCGCCGAAATTCAAAGGATCATTCATGTTCCGGATAAATTGATAAATATAGTAACAAAGAAATAAACTATTCAGAAAGAAGAGATTTATGAGTCTTGGGCTAAAATTTTTTAAGAAAGGGGCGTCGCGCAGTTTGTACTTATTGAACTCGTTTCGTCTGATTGAAAGGTTGAGTGGTAATCTGCTCAATCTTTTCTTGCCGGTTTTTTTCTATATAAAATTTGATCTATCGCTGACTACGTTGATAGCTTTTTTTATTTTGAACTACACTTTGCAGGCACTTTTCATAATTCCGGGAGCCAAAGCGATCAATAAAATCGGTATGCGGGGTTGTTTGCTATGGGCGATACCGATCGGGAAGGTTTATTTGCTGGCACTGTATTTCATTGATTGGAACGTTTTGCTAATGTCACTGGTGGCTTTGGTCCTGGCCAATATTTTCCGCAGTTTGTATTGGGTTCCTTACAATACCTTATTCGCTCGTTATACCGTGGATGGTACGCGGGGGCGACAGCTTGGGGTTCTCAATACATTATTTGGCCTGACGGACGTGGTGGCCCCACTGCTGAGTAGCTACCTGATCATCACGAGCGGTTTTGAAGGACTGTTCATCTCCTCGATTTTGATCGGCTTATTATCTTTATGGCCCGCTTATCTTTTACCCAAGACCAGAGAGAAATACAGCTGGAGCTATCGCGAATCTTGGTGGCAAATATTCTCACGTAAGCACGGTCGCTTCTTCTGGGCTTATTTTGGCGATGGAGCGCAGTCAGCGGTGGGAATTGTTCTATGGCCGATATTCATCTGGTTGATTTTGGAAGGACGGTACGAAGTGGTGGGTATTATCTCCGCTTTGATTATGGGTGTCAGTTTGTTACTAAACCTTGTGACGGGTAGATATGTTGACAAATATGGGCACAAGAGACTGCTACAGGCGGGATCACTGCTGTATTCTTTGGGTTGGATAGCCAAGATGTTTGTGGTGACCGCCTTTCAAGTATTTGCGGTTTCGGTTTATCATAATTTGGCCGCTATCATACTGCGGACGCCCTTTGAGGCCGGAATGTACGATGAGGCCGCTCATTGGGGGCATTATACTGATGAATACACCGTTATTCAGCAAACGGCCGTAGCCATGGGTAAGGTGACAGCGCTAGGTATAATACTGTTCTTAGCCTTGCAACTGCCTCTTAACCTGACCTTTATTATCGCTGTCGGTGGCTCTCTACTGATGATGCTGATCCGCGGCGTACAGAAGAAATATCCCGCGGAAGCGGTTGTGGCTATGACTTGATCATCTTTTTATGCTACATAGAATACATCATATCATGAACTTCTTGCCGCGGCGGATGAAGCCGCAGGTGAAGGAGCTCTATACATCATCACTGATCCTCAATTTGGGTCTCGGTCTGATTTTCATATTTGAACCAATCTATCTTTATCGATTGGGATACTCTTTGCAGGAGATAATGCTTTTCTGGGGGATTGTATATTTGGTATATATAGTCCTTCTGCCTCGGGGAGGGAAGATAGCAGAAAGGATCGGCTATGAACCGGGGATTTTTTTCGGTACGATC
>JANLIN010000093.1 GCA_024654345.1 Candidatus Komeilibacteria bacterium | reverse complement strand
AAGTTGAGCTAGCGCTCGCAGGCGTTTTGGGCGGATGAGATCCTTACGCAACTCCTGCGGAGTTGCTCAGGAATACGGGGTGGAGCATAGCTCGCTTCATGGCTCAGGAATACGGGGTGGAGCATAGCTCGCTTCAGGGCTCAGGAATACGGGGTGGAGTTGCTCAGGAAACGCGACTCCTCTCAATAGCAGAATCGTCGGATTTATAGTATAATAATATCAGCAATTCATACTATTTAATGATCAAAAAAGCTTTAGCTAGGCTGAGGAGGATAGATTTCACTTTGGGGACAACCCGCCAGAAAGCGGTTGTCTTTATTTTATTGTGCTTGGTGGTCGCGATAACGCCGTTGTTTGCCCAGGCCGGCTTTGATTTGATGGAGGACGTTGTTAATCCCGTCTTGAAATTCATTCTCGATTTTTTGGGGGTGGTGCTGGTTTGGTTAATCGGGATTCTGTTGTGGGCGGCGAAGTTCAATGATTTTATCAATATGCCCGGTGTGGTGGAGGGCTGGAAGCTGGTGCGCGATCTCTGCAATATGTTCTTTATCTTGATTCTGTTAATTATATCCGTCGGTACGGTTCTACAAATCCAATCATATAGCTACAAAAACTTCCTCAAAAAGGTCATTTTGATGGCGATATTGATAAACTTCTCCCGTACCATTGCCGGTTTTTTGATTGATTTCTCTCAGATTGTGATGTTAACATTCATTTCCGCGATCGAGGTGTCACTTGCTACCGGTTTTTTGAACGTATTTGGTATTAGTCGTTTAGAGAAGCAAGGAACCAGTATTGGGGCAAGTGGGGAGATTACCGATAATAGTTTGGAAAAAGGTGCGGGACTTTTGCTAGGTATCGTGGTTGCCGTGGTTTTCATGATGGTGATCATATCCATGATTGTGATGCTTATCTATCGTATCGTACTGTTGTGGGTACTGGTCATACTATCACCGCTGGCCTATCTGGGAGCGGCGACGCCGGGTGGTTTGGGAGGCTACACGGGACAGTGGTGGAAGCAATTCACGGAGCAGTTGATCGTCGGGCCGGCACTAGCCTTTTTCTTGTGGCTGTCGCTGTTGATGATCGACGCCGGCGGCGATACCGGGACGATTGTAACGCAGGCGGAGATCAGCGCCATCTCACCCAATCCGGACGTGCGGATTGATTCGGCGCTGGGGAATATGGAATTCATGGTGAACTATTTACTGGCTATTGTATTGCTGATCGTGGGTATGAAAATGGCCCAGCAAATGGGAGGTCTATCCGGTGGCATGGCTAGTAATGTTTTCAATAAATTAAAAACCAAAGGCACGGGTTATCTTAAAAAGGCGGGGAAGACTGTCGGAGGTGGAGCGGCCAAAATGGCCGGTCGGACTGTGCGAAACACCGCCGAAGCGGCGACGCGGGGAATGTTATCCGGGGCGCCGGAAGGAAGTCGGCGGGCGGCGTTGGGATCTTTGTTAAAAGATCGTAAAAAAGGACGTGATGAAGCCAAGCAGAAGAAATGGGTGTCCAGACTTAAGAAAATGGGGGCCAGTGATGAAACTTTTGAATCTTTGGGGAAAAGATATGAAAAAGACCCTGGCTATACGGCGACGTCATCTTTGGGCTCTCCATCAACTACTACTCTTGGCGGTGCCGCCGCTGTAGCTGGTGCGGCTATTGCAGGACCAGTTGGATTGGTAGCCGCCCTTCCCGTGGCGGGAGCACGAATGATCGGCGCGGGTATGTTTGGAAAAAACAGCAATTTTCGTAAGGGAATTGAAGGTGAATTAAAGAATCGAGACAAAGCCAAAAAAGTTGCCGAGATCATGGGGAGTGGTAATGTGAAGCGCTCTGACATGGTTGACAGATTTGGCGATGTGGGTGAAAAATCGGCTAAAACAATTCTTGCCAGCCAATCCTATGATAAACTCAATGACGAATTGCAGAGTAATAAGGATATTATCAGTGGGAAAAAGACTGGTAACAAGGACGCTGCCAAAAAGAACATGGAAGGTATGTTGATTGCCACTAAACTGGGGGTGGATGAGGGCTGGGCTACCAAGGATATGAGTCGTCTCTATAACGAAAATAGCGGTACAATAGTCAAGGATAAAAAAGGTAAGGATGTCTCGCTTGATTCTTACAAACCGGAGAAATCAAAAGAAATGTATCTAAATGATACTATGGCGACACGGGGCATGAACACCGAGAAATATTTGAACCGTGAGATCGATCAGTTGGTGGATACAGACACGGACGTGGCCGATGAGACGGGTCAGGGTGGTTGGAAAGTGACGGGCTCTGACAAAGATAATGTCACGCTGGGGCAGGGTGAAAACAGCAAGACCGTAACGCGACAAGAATTCATGTCCAATAACTCTCAGGCTCTGGCCGATAATTTTTATGGTAGTTCCGGCTATGAACGCGCCTTGAGTGATAGTGGTGGTGAAATCATGACACCGGAGGAATATGCCAAGGCGCAAGCGGCGACCCCGGTTAATATGGAAGGGGTGACGATGGGACCCACCGCTAGAGGTGGATCGACGATTGCTTATAGCTTCAGCGCCGCCGAGGAAGGGATGGGGCGACAGTTGGAAGGCGAGCAGAGACGGGCCGGTATGCATTCCCGCGGAGAGTCAGCGGTGGAAACAGCGCGCTATTTGGGTGGTCGTATCAGCGAGCAAAAAGAGGAGCTCAGTCAGGCCGAAGATGAGAGTAGTATTACCTCAGCGTTGCAAAAGTTTGGTTTAAGCGTCGCCCCCGGCATGAAACTGGACAAACTACAAACTCTGAAACAACAAACTTTGGCGGAAGCGGATACCGCTATTACCACCCTATCTGATGAAGATAATATCCGTGAAAATGGACTCAACTCCGTCAACAAAGATAAATACACGACAGACACCCGCGGCATTATCCGTCACGAAGAAGCACACCAAATGATTGAGACTATGGACGCGGATGGCGTGGCGCAGGATAAACTTTGGAATAATCTGCCGGCACAAAAGCAAGCGGCCGCCGCCGAAAAGATCAGGCAGTCCCGCAATCAGCCGGACATGACGGATGATGAAGTGAAAAAAGAGTACTTCGCTGACGCGCTGGCAAATACGAATAAGCCGGGTGGTCCGGAAGTGGATAAACCGGTGTTAACATCGGGGCAGGTGGCTTATTTGGATGCTGGTCCTGAAGATTTGGAAGGCCCGCAGAGCGAGTCCTATATGTCCAGTCGAATATATCGCTTCAAGGCGCGGCGTGAAAAGAAGAAAGCGGAGAAAGTCCAAGTGAAGGCGGATAAGTTTGCCGAAAAACAGTGGAGTGATGAGGGTTCAGCCATATTAGCGGAGAAACAGCAGGCCAAAGGCTCAGAGCTGACGGAAGAGGAAAAAACAGCCACCAAAGCAGACTATATGAAGGAAAAAACCGCCGGTGTTAAAACCAAAGAGGATTTGCAGGAACGTCGGAAAATGACAGAAATAGCCTCGAAGACGAAGGCCGCCGAGAAAGATTGGGTAAAAGATAGAGTAGGCATACTGGCCGCCAAGAAAGCGCAGAAAGGATCGGATCTGACGGACGAGGAGAAAGAAAAGGCTAAACAAGAGTTCATTAAAGACAAAATCACGACACGGACGGAAAAGATGGCCGCCGGCGCCCAAGCCGCTGTTGGTGGTATTAAACGTGGTGCGCAGGCGACGATGGCGACAGCCGGCAAGGTGGCACAGAAATTTGGGACCGAAGCACGCCAGGGCCGGCGCGATACTAAGCTGGAAGGGAAGAGCGACAAATTTTATACCGAATACAAAAATAATCAACGTCTGCAGGCTCAGTGGAACGCCGAGGCTACCGGTTCAAATGTGGTGGCACAAAATATCAAATCAGGCAAAGCTAACGTTACTCAGTTGTTAGGCGCCAACGGGCAGGCACAGATAGAGGCGATGTTACGTGAACAAAAACCAGATGCCTCCGAGGAAATAATCAAGCAAATGGCCGGCATGGTTAAGTCAAAGCTCAAGCTTGATTTCAATCAGCAAGTCAGAAAGGGCGGTAGATTTGATAATGCGCAGGCGGTGGTCAGCTTATCAGATGATGGGCGTGATAAGCAGAACAGGGCGAACAAGATTAAGATTCAGAACGAAAAACTGGCTCGTGAGCACGAGCAGGAAATCGCTAAGCACCGTGAGAAAGAGCGACCGATACCGGCCGCTGACGTAAAAGAAGAAATTAAGCCATCACCCGCGGCAACGGTGGCGGCTGAAGCGCCTGGCTCGGAAGCGCCAACGGGCGGCGTGGCCAGTCAGGCGACGGAGAGCAGTACAGCCCGGGAAGCGACTGATTCCGCCGGCGCGAGTGGTATGACTGTTAACGACTTCAGTAGTGTGTTGCAGACCATCAATGATTCACTGGACAACAGCGTGAAAAGCATGGACGAAAGTTTGAAAGGAACGTTGCAGGAATTGAAGAAGAGTATTGACAATTTGGCCGCTAGAATAGCCGGTATTAAGCAGTCAGCCAAAGACAGTGGTGGCACCGTCAGTACGCTACGACCGGTAGCACCGATTACGGTATCAAATATATTGATGAAGCTAAAAGCGATACAGGCGCCGAATGTAAGCACAGCGGAAAGAGAGAAGATGCTGGCTGAAATAAGCAAGCTTATCAAGAAACTAGATGATGATATAAAAAAAGTAAGTAAATAATAATGACGAATGAAGAACAGATAAATAAATATTTGAACGATACGTCAACCAAGGCCAGAATGATGATAGTCGGTGCTCGGTACGACCAAAATATTCCTTTTTTGGCGAGAGAATGGCTGAAGGAGGAATTACCAACGGAGGAGTTGGCTGATTTTCTGCGGGAGGAAATGAATATGGCCGACCAAGCGGCCGAAAAATTGGCGGCTGAAATGACTGAACATATTTTGGAGCCATACTACGCTTATCTGGACGGCGATGAGCAGATAGTGCCAAAGGTCAATAAAAAAGAACCGGCCTTTGATTGGCAGACTTTTTTGGAAGATAAAAATTTGGACAGTCATAAAAAAGAGCTGGCGGAAGCCAGTGGTGGGGATAGAGATAAAATTATTGATTTTCTTTGGAAGAGTATCGGTCTGGCTAAACCCGACGTTGTTTTAGTAGTACTCTGTTACCTGGCTGAACAGGGGGAGTTGCTACGACTATGGCAAGCCGACAACCGCTTCAACGGTATTCTCAGGAAGTATGTACGCCAAAACTATAGCCTAGAAAATTACACGCCGGCGGCTGTTTTAACGCCAGCCGAGCTGAGTGTCGTCTTTCAGATGGTATTTGTGGACAAGCTTGGCCAGGACATGGGGTTGGCGGCCTCATTAGCGACGGTAGTGCTGGATCATTTGCCGGCCGCAACCAAAATAGACTATCTATTGATAGTCTATACCGCGGAGGAATCTGCTGATTTTGTCTGGACCACTGTGAGAACTCGAGACGGCCAGCTGGTACTGGAGTAGTTTCAGACTCTTTCCACGTACTCAGCCGTTTCGGTATTAACGCGGATGATATCACCGGCGTTAACGAATAAGGGAACCTTTATTTCTGCGCCGGTCTCCAGAGTGGCTAGTTTGCTGGCGCTACCGGCGGTATCACCTTTGATGCCGGGTGGGGCTTCGGTAACCTCCAGCTCTACTTTGGTGGGGAGTTTGATAGAGACGGGTTTGTTATTGTAGTAGAGGGTGTCCACGGTTATGCCTTCTTTGAGGAAATCGCGACTGAAGCCGAGCTCATCCTGACTCAAGGAGAACTGATCAAACGACTCATTGTTCATGAAGTAGAACTGTTGCCCGTCGTTGTAAAGATAATTGGCTTTTTGCCGATTCATATCGGCCTCTTCCACCTTATCACTACCGGAAAAAGACTTTTCCAGGACTTGTCCGGTCAGCAAATTCTTCAATTTTGTGCGGAGGGTGGCGCCACCGCGTGCCACCTTGATATGTTGCGTAAAAATTATCTGATAAGGCTGTCCGTCAATATCAATTACCCGGCCCAGCTTGAGTTCATTCATCGCTAGCATGACTGTTAATATTACTGATTAGTATAAGGTAGCATCGCCATGAAGCGCGCGCGTTTGATGGCATTGGAAAGCAGTCTTTGGTGGCTGGTGCAGACACCACTGCGTTTGCGGGGTACTATTTTGCCGTAGGATGATAAAAATCTTTGCAATAGCTGTGTGTTTTTGAAATCTATATCATCAACATTGTTGACGCAAAAGTGGCAGTATTTTTCGGTGCGGAGAATATTATTCTTCTGCATATTTAATAATGATTATAACGGTTTAGAAAGGAATGTCTTCCACATTGATCTCTTGCTCGGCTTCGTTGGCAGGGGCTTCATAACTGGCCGGCTCTTGATTGGAACGATTGCTAGCACCACTGGCTTCACCGCGACTGTCTAGCATGATCATGTTGTCGGCGATGATCTCGGTGCGGTACTTTTTGACACCGTTCTGGTCCTCCCAGCTACGGGTCTGCAGGCGACCCTCAATGTAGACGCGGCTACCCTTTTTCAGATACTGAGAGCAAATCTCTGCCAATTTACGCCAGGCGACGATATTGTGGAATTCACTTTTTTCTTGGCGCTGACCATTGCGGTCGGTCCAGCGAAAATTGGTGGCGACGCTGAATGACGCCACATTTTCTCCGCCTGGAGTTGAGCGGCTCTCTGGATCCTGGGTCAATCGACCAATAAGCATTGCTTTGTTTAAATCCATAGAAGTATAGATGAATTATTAATTACTTGAGCAGATCCTTATTTTCCAGGATCTCATCTAATTTTTGGTCCAGATCTTCCAAGCTGATCTTGGTTGGAGCTTCGGTTGGCTGTTTTCGAGGTGTGGGCGGAGTATCAGCCACTTTTCGGCGGGGAGTGGGACGTGGTCTATCCTCCCGACTACGGCTGTGTCCGGATTCTTCCTGTTTCTCTTCCTCCGCTTGTCGGTCAGCGGCGTCACGGCGAGCGGCTCTTTCTTTATCACTCAGTTGTCGCGATGACACCATCAAAAAGCGTAGAATTTGTGGCATTAATTTTATATCCTGTTGCAAAGAATCTACGTGTTCTGGCATCATGTTAAATTCCAAAACACGGTAATAGCCATGCCTTACCTTGTCGATCATGTAACTCATTTTTCTTTTGCCCAGATCCTGGCGTTCGGTAATCTCTGCCTCGAATTTTTGCAGTAAATTTTCCACCTTGGCGGTGATATCCCCGTGCTCTGTCTCGGGAATGGCAGTGGAAATTATATAGGTGAGCTCGTAGCGTTTTTTGTCCATATTGATTGATCTTACCCGACTGTTTTAGCGGTCGGGACCCTCTTTAATTTACCCTTTATAGGGAGAGGAGTGTGGTTAAGATTGATTAAATTGTCGTGAAACTGGGGTTATTGTAGCGGTAGTTGGGCAGGCTGTCAAGGGCGGAGGGGGAAAGGAGGCGAGATAGGTCTCGGGATATTCAAGATCAAGGACCAGGTGTACTCTCAAATGGAACAACCATAGACACTTTTCAAAACAGTCGACGGTGTACACATCTGTACTAGTCCAGTCGGTGCCAGTGGAGATCACTACGCCCTGAACCGAGTCATACTCGGTTCATGCCTCGTGAGTACGGGAATTTCAATCAACTGCGTGGAGTTCCCCGTATTCCTGAGCCCTGAAGCGAGCTATGCTCCACCCCGTATTCCTGAGCAACTCCGCAGGAGTTGCGTAAGGATCTCATCCGCCCAAAACGCCTGCGAGCGCTAGCTCAACTT
>JANLIN010000091.1 GCA_024654345.1 Candidatus Komeilibacteria bacterium | reverse complement strand
CTGATAGTACTGGGGGCCGTAATCAACGCCGTCGCCATGTTTGTGCATATTGGGCTGGTAACTTGGATGAATCGACGGAAATTACCGGTGGTATTAAGACCGCGCTGGTGGAGGGTTGTTATTATATTGATAATTTTCTCTTTTTTTGGCTATTTTAGCGTACAGGTGATAATGGAGGCGATTCGACCTCTCTTTATGTAGGTTGAAACTGGAGGAGTCCGGGCTTCTATATAGAAGCCCGGACTCCTCCGCGAAAATAGCGACGGCGGAGGTAGGCTTTACTTTCTAAAATTAGCCAAATACCGTATAATAAAACAAAGGTCGATTAATCTAAAACTTAGTAAGTGTTAACCATTTTATTATCATGAACAAACTTAATACCTGGGATGTAGTAGCGTTAGTTCTCGTCATTATTGGCGGTTTGAACTGGCTACTCGTCGGTTTATTTGGTTTTGACCTAGTAGCCGCAATCTTCGGAGACATGTCCGTGGTGGCTCGTATCGTTTACGTAATCGTTGGTATTTTTGCCCTTTATGTCATCTTCGCGATGTCTGCTTGGGGCCGAAAATAAACCATTCGTTTTATATAATAATTCAGCCTCTTCATCCAAAGTCTGACACCGCGCGAAGGGCTGGATAAATATAGCTATCTAAACTGCCCGCTCTACTTGTAGAGCGGGCAGTTTATGGTTTAGTACACGGAGCTACATCATTGGCTGATTGTCCAGGGGGTCGTGGTTAGAGGGCGTTTCGGGGGCCGAATTGGCGGCCGACATGGTTTTTTTACCGGCGAAAGACATCACCAGAAGGACAATCCCGACTATGAATAGTACCCAGGTGAGCCAGGCGGCTTCATACCAGGCGCCAGCCCAGACAAGGACGGAATTGAGCACTAGCAAAATACCGATAATGAGAGTGGTCATTTTGTTTCCCGACATATATTTGACCTTTCATTAAGAATTAAATGGCTAGTTATAGCTATTTCATTATATCATTAAACCCCTTAGGCCGAAAGAAGACTTTTATTTATCCAAGAGTATTTCTAACTGCTGGGAACTTGGACAAAATTCGCGACGCGCGTTATCATAATGTATATATTTTTACGATGATTAAATATCAAAATCTTGTCATAGAGAAATTTAACCATGACACCATCATGGTCAAAGGAGATAAGGTAATATACTTTGACCCTTTTCAGATAAATATGATAAATATGCCGCGGGCTGATATCGTATTTATAACGCATCACCATCAAGATCACTGTAGTGCCGATGACTTGGAGAAAATCATTAAAAATGATACCTGGTTGGTGGCTCCGCCGTCTTGTGGGCCTATTTTATCCAGATTCCAACAAGATAAACAGTGGTTAAAACCGGGAGAGTCCGGTGAATTGGTCGGCGTGAAAATAGACGCCGTGCCAGCCTATAATATTGATAAATTCAGATCACCGGGGCAGCTATTTCACCCCAAAGAAGAGGGGGGGCTTGGTTATGTGATTGAGATCGATGGGGTGAAACTATATTTTGCCGGTGATACCGACAATATTGCAGAGCTCAAGGAATTGGAGCCGGTTGATATAGCCTTTTTGCCTGTGTCCGGTACTTACGTGATGACGGCGAAAGAGGCGGCCGATGCCACGGAGGTGATTCGGTCTGATATTTTTATCCCAATGCATTACGGTGCCATCGTTGGTGACAAGAGTCAAGCGGAGCAGTTTCAATCGATGGTAAAAAACGCTGAGGTTAGGATTTTAGATTGACAATCCCGGACTAGAGGATGAATATCGTGAGTTGTCCACAGCTAAAATTGATTTTATACCGTTGTCCCGCACAAGATGTGGTGTTATAATGAAAAACGAGGGCACTATATGTAGTATTAGAGTCAAAATACAGTTTTGGAGGGTAATGGTGTGCTTGACTCTATTTTTTTGTCCCTGGGATATTGTAGATTGACTTACTCTGACTGATTTTATCAATGAAAATTTAAACATTAAAACAATATAATGACGCAACCTGATGTCAATATAGAAACAGTAACTCTGGCAGACGGCCAGGTTAAATCAACTACTGCCACCCCGCCGCTAGGGGGTTTGCAGGGCGTAAGAGTGCAACACGCTTTTTCCAGCCCTGACAAAGATCCTTATGATGAAATCGAATGGGAGCTAAGAGAAGCGACCATCACCAACGAAAAGGGAGAAGTGGTATTTTCCCAGAAAGATGTTGAGGTCCCTTCTTTTTGGTCTCAGACAGCGACTAATATTGTCGTGCAAAAGTATTTTCGCGGCCGTGTCGGTACATTAGAAAGAGAGCGTAGCATAAAGCAAATGGTTAGCCGTGTGGCTGACACGATAACGAAATGGGGCAAAGATGGTGGTTATTTTTATTCCGACGAAGATGCTGCACGCTACAATAAAGAGCTGACGGCCATGTTGGTAAACCAGTATTTCGCTTTCAATAGTCCGGTATGGTTCAACGTCGGTATTGAGAAGCACCCACAGTGCAGTGCCTGCTTTATCAACTCGGTACAGGATGATATGCGATCCATTCTCAACCTGGCGACCACCGAGGGAATGCTTTTTAAATACGGATCTGGTACGGGTACAAACTTATCGACTCTCCGTTCTTCCAAAGAATATTTATCTCGTAGTGATGGTAAGTCTTCCGGTCCGGTCTCATTCATGCGCGGTTTCGACGCTTTCGCCGGCGTTATCAAGTCAGGTGGCAAAACAAGGCGCGCGGCGAAGATGGTTATATTGAATATTGATCACCCCGATGTGGTGGAGTTTATCAACTG
>JANLIN010000084.1 GCA_024654345.1 Candidatus Komeilibacteria bacterium | reverse complement strand
GAAGACAGGACCTCTGATACTACACGAATGGTGTAAGGAAATTCTTCTTTGGTGGGCAATACCGGTACAATAGCCTTTTCCGCCAAGGCGCCATGGCCGATTTCTCGTCGACCCGGAGACATAGCTCTCTTGGCCTCACCGACCGAGTACCCCGGGAAATTGTAATGGTGCATATAGCGTTTTTTGGTGATACCTTCATCTTCAATATTCTCCATATACTGTTCGGCTCCCGGAGCGCCCAAGGTAACCACTGATAGCACTTGTGTCTCACCCCGTGTAAAGAGTCCGGTACCGTGAGTGCGCGGCAGGATACCGACCTGGACGTCCAGCGGTCGGACTTCATCCGGTTTGCGACCGTCCACGCGAGTACCTGATAGGGTCAGATCACGAGCCGCTTCGTCAATATGCATTTCCAGAAGTTGTAAGCCCAACAGTCGCTCTTCCTTGTTGATAGCGTTATCCGCTTTGAGCATGGCTTCCAGATCGAAGCGCACTTGTTCCATATTGGCGCGCGTCACGCTCTTATCTTGACTGAAAATTTCCGTCAGCTCTTTTCCTTTCAGGAAGTCACGAACTTTTTGAGAGGTCTTTTCTCGAGTCATCTTTTCTTCTTCAGTCATCTCTCCCAGCGGAGAAGCTTTGATCTTGCCTCTTTCCTTTACTACCTCATTGATCAGGTCGATCAATTTGGACAGGTGTTTTTGACCAAATTCCATAGCTACTAACGCATCATCCTCGTTGATTTCCTGAGCCCCTGTTTCCAACATCACCACTTTTCTGTCAGCCCCCACTAGAATCATTTCCAAATCAGTTTTTTGCATCGCTTCATAGCTCGGATTAAGAACCCATTCGCCATTGATACGACCGACTTTAACTCCGGCCACCGGTCCACCCCAAGGAGCGGGTGACATGGCGAGCGCGCAGGAAGCGGCGATCAACGCCGGTATGTCCGGATCATTTTGTTGGTCCAATGACAAAACGGTGACCGTAACTTGTACTTCACGTCTCTCATTTTCCGGAAACAGAGGACGAATAGAGCGGTCGATGAGGCGCGCGGTCAAGACCGCCTCTTCTGACGGACGACCTTCGCGTTTGATCCAACGGCTACCCTTTATTTTACCGGCGGCGTACCACTTTTCTTCATAGTCCACGGTCAAAGGGAAGAACTCTTGTCCCTCCTTTGGTTTCTGGGACATGACGGCGGCCGCCAAAACTACCGTGTCGCCGTAACGCACGGTACAGGATCCGCCAGCTTGTCCGGCCAAGCGGCCGGTTTCGATCGTTAGAGTACGGCCAGCGATTTCCGTACTAAAATTTTTCACATCAAACATATGATGTCCTTTCGTAGCTGGCTGGCCATCAAGCAATAGACTAAAAAATTTGTAGCCTATCTGTCTGAGGACCAACGAGCCTTAAATATTAATTTATTAACTAAGGTACTTTTTAGCGAAACTTGTCCTTCATCAAATATTTTTTGGGATTCTCGGATATATTGGTGAATTCGTCGGAGGCTTCTATCAGTCGAGCGGAGGCGCTCTGTTCAAAAGCTATGACCTCAACGCGACAGCCGGCGTTGTTCCGAAGATAACTGATCAAGGGAACAAAATCGCCATCGCCGGTTACCAGTACGACGACATCTAAATGACCGGCAATGGTGATCGCGTCAATGGCCAGTCCGACGTCCCAGTCACCCTTTTTGGCGCCACCCGGAAAGATTTGCAGGTCCTTGGTTTTTACTTCATAACCTTGGTTGTGCAGAGCTTCAAAAAAAGATTTCTCTTCATTTGTTTGCGATACGATGGCATAACACAAGGCACGTACGAGGCGGCGATTATTTTTCGCCAATTCCAAAATTTTTCCGAAGTTCAACTTCGCGCTATACAGATTTTTGGCGGAGTGGTACATATTGCCGATGTCGACAAATACACCCACCCGCTGATCGGGATAATGAACAGTCATACTATTATTTCTTTTCTGCTACTTCCTCTTCTTCTGTTATATTTTCTAACTCCTTCAAATCCTCCTCACTGGGCTCATCGGCTGATCTTTCTCGCTTGGTGATTTTGATCTTCAGCTTCTTCACCAGCTCATCAAAGCTTTTTTCATCGCTTTTCTCCAGATAACGGAGTAATTTACGGCGTTGGTTGACTTTGCGGATCAATCCTCGACGAGAAGAAAAATCCTTTTTGTGTATCTTTAGGTGCTCGGTGAGCTCCTTTACTTCTGCGGTCAAAATAGCGATCTGTACCTGCGGTGAACCAGTATCGTTCTTATGAGTTTTAAACTTCTCTATGATCTGGTCCTTTTTTTTCTTATCTAACATATATTTGTTATTCCTTTCTAAAATTAAAGCCAATTGCCGAGAATAATGGTATGTTAGCTCACAATATTCCCAGTCAGAGGCGAAATTAGTTATTAAAGCTCCATGACTATAGCAGGAGTCATGATAAATGTCAACTCCAACCCGGAAGTTGACATAATCAAAACTATATGTAAAATTGATACATATATCCATTAACAAAAATGCAGGAGTCTGGAATGGTAGTCAGCGGGCACTATAATTCAAATTATGAAAGTACAATTCATGGGCTGGTCGGACAGGTCAAACTTGCCGGTCGGCGGAAAAACAAACAGGAGCGTTTTGTCTGCGCAAAAGTAGAGAAGTGTGACATAAAAAATTTCATATCGTATATGAAAGACGAGGGTGATGAGGACACGCTTGTAATATTACAGCAAAAAAACTTTTCACTTGAAAGTGCAACTGTTAGGCAGCTGTTTTTACAGCATTTACACCGTACTTTGGAGACGAGTTATCCTAAAATTAAGGAGAGAAAGGTTTTTTTGGAGTATTCAGATGGATTAGTGGAACTAAAAAACCATCGTGAAATTAAAGCACTATTAAGGACAAAGCTGAAAAAGGCTCCTGCCTTGAAGCTCAGAATAGGTGTGTAAGAACGAGGCAGTCAATAATTGACTGCCTTTTTTCTTGCTAACTTTTATCGGGCGTCGTAAAATATAGTCATGGCCACGAGTGTAATCAATAAACAAAAGACATCTTTTTTGGAATATCTGGAGATTGAAAAGAACCGCAGTCCTTTGACGGTGCGTAATTATGATTTTTATCTGACCCGTTTCATTGATCTGACCCACGTCACTGATGCCCGCGATATCACTCTGGATAAGGTGAAGAATTTTCGGCTACAGCTAAATCGCTGGCAAGAGGGCGGTAAACCGTTAAAGAAATCAACACAGAACTACCATATTATAGCACTCCGTAGCTTTCTGAAATATTTGGCAAAAAATGATATCAAAACATTGGCACCTGAAAAGTTGGAATTGGCTAAGGTAAGCACGCGGTCGGTGGAGTTTTTGGACGGATCTGATTTGGATAGAATATTGGCGGCTCCTTTGAAAAGTCGGAATAAGGAGATAATCAAATTACGTGACAAGGCCATCATGGAACTTCTGTTCAGTACCGGACTGCGGGTTTCGGAGTTAGTCAATCTTAAGCGCACTTCTATCAATCTGAAAAAGGATGAATTTACTATCCGGGGAAAAGGAGATAAGCCTAGGATTGTGTTTTTATCAAACCACGCCAAACATTGGCTAGGTGAGTATCTGGACAAACGTACGGATATGTCTCCGTTTCTATTGGCACCCTATGATCGAGCCAGCAAGAGTCGTGAGCAGGACATGAAGCCTCTGACAAGTCGTTCCGTACAGAGGTTGGTCGAAAAATACGCACGTGCCGCCGGTATCACAAAAAAAGTAACGCCACATACTCTGAGACACTCGTATGCCACTGATTTGTTGCAAGGTGGCGCTGATATCAGGTCGGTGCAATCCATGTTGGGTCACGCCAGTATCACCACCACTCAGATATATACTCACGTTACCGACAAAAGATTGAAAGAAATATATCATCGCTTTCATGGCAAAGACCGTGATAAAGAATAGCTTGATCCAAAATATAATTTTATAATTAAGTAACTGTAATCAATAATATGAAAGATGTAGACATTGATCTGCATAATCTCTGCCGGTCGTGCGGAGTGGAGCCTGTGTATATGCAGGGCTTGTGTGAATTCTGCTTCAGTGAGGTGATCGAGGAAGACTTGGAAGATGAGCAGGCGGCTCAGCGCAAAGCCCCCATGCCCAAACACGGGCAGAGTTTGAAGGCGCAATCAGAGTTGCACCAAAGTCGCGGACTTGATAAGCTGAATAAATTAGAAAAGTAGAGTTTTTTTGTAGATCAATCGCCCCGCACCACTGCGGGTGCGGGGCAGGTCCTCGTAGTTCCCCGTACCACTTCGGGTACGGGACTGCGCAATGGATAGAATACGTCCTCGTAGTTTCCTCCTACGCTCTTCGAGCTACGGAGGACAGGCAATGGATAGAGTATCATGTTGTTTAATATATTATTTCTTCGATTTACGTCCTCGTAGTTCAATGGATAGAACGTGGGTTTCCGGTACCTAAGATGGGGGTTCGATTCCCTCCGAGGGCACCATTCTTCGCGTTAGCGAAGAATGTCCTTCGTAGCTTTAGTGAAGAAGGACAATAAGAATATCGTAGCCACTAATTCTTGTGCTTCCTCCTTCACTCATCATGTCAGACGTGACGAGCTACGGAGAACAAGTCGAATGGCTAGCCCTTTTGTAAGATTGATACCTTATCTCACGCCGGCAAAGAATATCCTATTATTTAATACCAATAGTTAGTGTATAAATATTAATGTAATAACATGAAATATGTATATATTAATCAAAGCGCAGCATATATAAATAGATACTATAAAGGAGTTACTTCTGACGTTGGTAAAAGGCTTTTAGCTCATAATGCTGGACGGGTACCGAGTACTCGCAGATGGAAACCGTGGAAAAATGTCTTCTATGCTGCCTTTACGGACGAAAAGGTGGCGTGTGCATTTGAGAAATATTTGAAAACCGCATCGGGCATTGCTTTTATGAGAAAAAGGTTGTTAGGATACGATCAAAGAGAAAAAAGCTGTGAGAAATTAGGGAGAGTTTAATATTATCATTTGATATAAATATATGGCAAAAGAGTCCTCTGGCAAAAAAATAAACGAACAAGTTGATCATACCGGTCGACTGACGGAGGAGGCTGTCAAGGAAATCGTGAAGAAGATAGAGGAGGCTGGTTATGTGGAGGGAAGGTTTTTTAAAAACGAAAAAGGAGAGTTGGTAAAGGAATCAAATCCTGAGTACTTTGTTATTCGGACGCAGGAAAAAGATTATTTCATTCCCAAAGGACCATCGATTGTAGAAAAAGGTGCGCAAGGCACAGTGGTAAATTGGCGAATTGGAGATTATATTGATATGTGTCTGCGCAAACTCAAGGCCGAGGAAAGGACACCAATAGGAAAGTCCTCAGAAAATGAGGGAAATGGTTGACAAGTGGTGACTTTTCCACTAGAATAGAGTAGTTTTACGCCCCGATAGTTCAAGGGATAGAACGGGGGCCTTCTAAGCCCTAAATCCAAGTTCGAGTCTTGGTCGGGGCACCACCCAGCCTTTCGCGAAAGGCTGGGCACATGACCACCGTCTAATTATACGCTGATATTTGTAATTCTATTTTCTAAAATGACAGAGACTCAAGAAACAATGATGCCTGAATTTGTGGATCACCTGGAAGAACGGCCGATGGAAGAAGAGGTGAAAGAGAAACTGCATGATTTCATCAAGTATGCTGGCTTGGGTGATTGGCAGAACAAAAGTCAGGAAGATAAAAAGAAGTTTTATGACTTCATACGCGCCGCTTACGCAGTTGGCAATTTGAATATACCCCTGTTTGAATTCACCAGCGTGATACGCTCATTTCCGGAGAGCGCAGACGTTGATCAAACTTTGATTCACGAGTTTCATGCCAAGTATCAGAAAGGTATAGACATACTTCTGATAGCTATTTAATACATGGTGGAAGTAGCTCAATGGTAGAGCACTAGGTTGTGGTCCTAGTGGTTGCGGGTTCGAGCCCCGTCTTCCACCCCATTAAACCATTTATTTACACGAATGGTTTTTATTATTGAATAATTATTTATAAACAAGGAATTGAACGGGCAGGAGTGAGACGCTCTGCCTATGGCAGAGCAAGCGAACGTCGAGTAAACAGCCGGTGGCTGTTTGCGAGCTGCCCAGGACGAAGAGTGAAGCCTCGTTTTACGAGGCGAAGCGATGAGATATTCCCGTTGGCCACCCCAGAAGATCATCTACTTATATAGGTGGTTTTTTGATATTTAATAAAAGATATGTCTTAGCGGATGATTGACAAACTTGTTCATTAATAGTAAGTAATAAGTAAGTAAAGAACATTAAAATATATATACTATAGGAGGCACACATGTCGGTTATATTAGTATTAACACACACTAGAGATGATTGCGCGAGTATGGTTATGGACCATTTAAATAATATGGGTATAGAGTCCGTTAGGTTTGACACTGATCAGTTTCAAAAATCTATTAAATTAGATATGAGCTTGAAAGAAAATGGTTCTGTTACTGGTGTTTATAGATTTGAGACTCACAGCCTTAATTTTGAGGATATTGGAGTTGTTTGGAATCGAAGAATTCACGAACCTGATTTAGGAAATCAATTTGATAGTAATCCGGACATTAAAGATTTAATTTTAACGGAGTCAACTTGGGCTATGAATCTATCATTTACAATGATAAAATCAACAATTGTAAACCCCTGGGAGATTAATGAAAAATTAAAGTTTAATAAGTGGGTGCAAATGCAAAGAGCAGCTGAGATGGGTTTCAAAATTCCAATATCTTGTCTGACGAGCAGTTCAGATATGATTAAAGATTTTTGGGATCTTACTGGAAAAGAGATGATTTTTAAGAAAATTAGGAAAGGACTTCTTATCAAAAAAGATGGAAAGCGTATATTAATTCATACGTCAAAGATACCCGAGTCAAGTTTTAACGATGAAACAATTTCTCGAATGAGGTTTTATCCAATGTTTTTGCAAAAACATATAAACAAGAAATTTGATTTACGTTCGGTAGTAGTTGGTAATAAAGTATTTACGGTTGTTATTCACTCACAAGACATTGATATTGGCAAGGTTGATTATAGGACAGCTGCCGTTCTTGGAAAATTGGATGAAATGAAACACGAAGTGGTTAATTTAGGTGAAGAGATTAATAATAGATTAGTGGATTATGTACAAAGTTTTGGCTTGTCTTTTGGAGTTGTGGATAGTATAATTACACCAGATGATGAATTTATATTTCTTGAAATAAACCCGAATGGTCAGTGGGCGTGGCTTGAACATAAGACAGGTTTAAATATATCCCAAGCATTTGCTGAACACCTATCTAACCTTAACAAGTAACTGTGTTAATATGATTAAACTCAGATTGATACAGAGCTAATATCAACTAATAATAGGAGCAGATTATGCAAACTAACGAGATCCCTCTAGCCTTTGACTTCGCTTTTGAAATACCAGAAGAAGTCAAAATAGAATCAAAAACTCAGGCCGGCGATTGCGTTACCTGGGGATCAGGAGGATGTGACGACGATTAATAACTGTTGTCTTAAAAAAAGGAGTTCTAGATTAAATTTAGGACTCCTTTAATTTTATAAATTCTTTTAAGGCCATTTCTTGACAGATGGTATGATTTTTGCCAAATACCGAGAAAATATTAAAGCCTTTTTTTAGTAGATTAGTTTTATTAGATAGTATATGAATATCTCGAGACATGTTTATGGCTGCACTTACTTCATTTAAGAGAGATTTTTTTAGATACGGACTCAACATACCATTTAACTTTCTTATATCTATATTACTATTCATTAGCTCTATTTTATTTGAAAAGGATATTTCATTACTAGTTATTTTAGTAAGCTGGTGCTCAAATATTTTTAGATATTCTGTCTCTGTTTTTTTAAACTTGATAATCTCGCCAGCTTTTATAATTTGTTTCATAATTATTTCGATTAAGTCGTGGCTAAGTATATGGTCGCCAGCTAATAGATTTCTTAGAAGGCTTACAAATATCCATAGTAATATTTCTTCTGTGTAATCAAAGTGACTGCTTGTTAGTTTAATGATTTCATATTGATTGGGCTCTGGACAGATAGCCTGTATTTTATATTTATTTGCTAACCATAATAAAAAACCAGATTCACCCAGTTTAGAGACCATTTCATTTTTTGGAAGTATTCTCTTCTGAATAATATTTTCAATCAAAACAACGGACTTGCTTGACTTGTGTGTTTTTACAAATTCTTCGAAAGCAGACTTAATTAATATGTAGTTTTTATGCTTTGGGTCGCGTGAGTGTGTAACACCAATTTCTATGATATTTTGGTTATTATATTCAAGTTTTGAAATATAGGTATCCGGATAGTCTGTGTCTATATAGTTTTGAAGAGATATTATTTTATTTAATATTCTATCGTGTAGCATTGCTTTATATGTAATGTTTTAATGTATTAAAAAGCGATGGTTTATGGGTTATATTACTTATATTAATAATAAAATTATACGTTAATTAATAGGGTTTTACAATGAAAATTTATTATATTGCAAATATTACTAAGAAAAATTTATCTATTTAGTTCTGATGTCTTTTATGAATAGATCCCAGAAGATCATCTACTTTTGTAGGTGGTTTTTTGTTATACTTAATGACATAATAAAGCTATGAAAAACAAGAAATTAGCACAAGCAATTATTAAAAGAGCCAAGGCGGATCAAGAGCTTAGATCCAAGGTGGGAAGAGGCAGTATAACAGATAAGAAGTGGAATAGAGTTTTGAAACTGGATGAACAAAATACTGAATTTGTAGAAAAAACTGTAGATAAATACGGTTGGCCCACCTTTGACCTAATAGGCAAAAGAGCTTCTAATTATTTTTGGCTATTGGTCCAACACGCTGATAAAAATATTAAATTACAGAAGAGGTGCCTTTTATTACTAAAGAAAGAAGTGGCAAATGGTCAGGCTCACCCCAGAAATTATGCCTATTTGGAGGATAGAGTTTTAGCAGCAGAAAATAAAAAACAGATTTATGGTACGCAATATGAGACACGTGGCAATAAATTAGTACCTAAGCCAATAAAAAATATAAAGAAAGTTAATCAATTGAGGGAGGCTGTTGGTGTAGAGTCATTGGACACTGCGACGAAGAAAATAAACAGCAAGTATAAAGGTTTCCTAAAAAATAGAAGGTGATACTTTGAAAACATCTTTATTTTTATAAAGTTCGCTTCATGGGGATGAAGTGATCTTGAGTCTACTTCGTCCCCTTTTGGAACGAATATGCAGAAACTAAAGTATTGTGTGTATATCTTATATAGCTTGAAGGACCATAGGTTTTACATAGGTTATTCAAGTGCTCTTGAGGGTCGTCTAGGACAACACTCTCGGGGAGAATCAAAAGCCACCGCACCACGGCGGCCTTTTATTTTGATATTTTGTGAGTATTTTTATGCAAAAGAGGATGCTCAACGTAGAGAAAGGTATTTCAAAACTACCGCTGGTAAAAAAGGCTTGAGGCTTGTAATTCGTGAAAGTTTAAATCAAATTCCCAAACAATTACCACCCACTCGATATCCTTGCGTTAGAGTTATGCATGCTAGAGAATACTTTTTGAACTATGAGTATGATCTCAGGGGGATGCCTTAAAAAGCTTATTTCTAATCAAGTTTGTATTTGTTATAATGAACTTATAAACATATGGATACAAAGCTAAAAAATAAAATTATAAAAAAAAAGGGGGGGGGTTAATATCTAATAAGTAATATATTTTTATGAAAAAAGTTAAAAGATTCGGTCCTATGTCTTTGGCCAAAATATCAGCTGTTACGTACGGGCTTTTGGGGTTGATAGGTGGTGTAATTATGTTCTTTGTGCTTTTGGTCAGTATGCTGGTCGCTACCGAAGATATGGGCGCGGCTTGGATCGGGGCGCTGGCTGTTCTTATTCTTGTGCCGATTATCTATGGCGCCATCGGCTTTGTAACGGGATATATTTCGGCCTGGATATTTAATAAAGCCACCAAATGGGTAGGAGGGCTGGAAGTTGAATTTGAGGATTAAAGATCAAAAATCGCTAGGCGTATGCCTGCTCAGAATTTAATACAGGGGTAGTCATTAAATTGGTTGGCCGAGATGTCCAGGTATTTGTCATTCCAAAGTCTTATAAAACAGAAATATGGAATATGTTCAATATTGCACCAAGGAATATTCTTTATCGGAGGTCAAAGCTTGGTATGAGGGAGAATCGCGCGGTTTGAAAGCCTTGATCGGTGTCGGCTATTATGATCACCTGTACATAAGCAAGGAAGGACTGGTA
This sequence comes from Candidatus Komeilibacteria bacterium, assembly GCA_024654345.1. Classification (GTDB taxonomy): domain Bacteria; phylum Patescibacteriota; class Patescibacteriia; order UBA1558; family UBA1558; genus JANLIN01. The sequence goes on along the minus strand of JANLIN010000084.1, from coordinate 2,070 downwards.
ACATTTTTTTATAACGCGGATGAGTGGGAAGAAGTTCACCAGCGACTGACGGAAATTTTGACAGATGACTTTTTTAACCGGATTTGCGCACAATACAATCTGCTGGTGGATAAGATAGATAAAGTAAAATCCCCCAAGGAAGCATATAAACTGTCAGTGGCCCTCTGGCCCATCCAGACGATTTTCAATGAAATTGATGAAACGCCTGAGATTGCTTCTGACCATATACTCAACAAGTTGATGAAACTACGATCCGCCACTCATACCAAACACTACGAACTGGATGGTAAAATAAAAAATAACTCGGATCCTCGAGATTATATCTACTGCAAGGGTGAATTATACATTTTGATGTAAATAATTTATACTAATCATGTTTTCTTTTGATAATTAAATCAGCCACATGCCGGCATTAACTAAGGGCGATAACGCGGTCATACATAAACATATTCAGGAATACAACTCTCGTCACAACGGTGATGTTTTTTTTGTGCAGATCGGGTCCAATGATGGCAAGACCGGTGACCCTATTTATCAGTATGTCACCAAGCATGGTTGGCGGGGAATTTTAGTGGAGCCTATTCCGTGGTTGTTTGCGCGGTTAAAAGAGAACTACGCTGGTTACGGGGGGCTGACTTTCGAAAATCTGGCCGTCGCCGAAGAGACTGGTTACAAAACTTTTCACTATCTGGATGTCAGTGCGGAAAAAGACGTACCGTGGTGGTTTGATCAGCTAGGCTCTTTCAAGAAAGAGATTCTTTTTAAACACAAAAAAGAAGGACAGGAGTTTGATAAATTTTATCGGACAAAAGAAATCGAAGCGGTGACGGTAGCGGGACTCTTGGACAAACATACGGTGGAGAGGATTGATCTTCTGCATATAGACACCGAGGGATATGATTATGAAATCATCAAACATGTTCCCTATGAACGAGTGAAGCCGGTGATGATCTTGTACGAACACCGTCATCTGACAGCGGATGACAAAGTGGCTTGCGAGAGTTTATTACTGAAAAAGGGTTATGACCTGATCGAGGCGAAGCACGATACGCTGGCCATAATTTCACAATAACATGCCGACCTATCAAGATGCGGAAAAACTAATGTTAGACTGGGTGAGCGCGGATGGTCTGCGTAAGCATATGTACGGCGTGGCGGCGGCGATGCGGGCGTACGCGCGCAAGTTTAAAGAGGACGAAGAACAGTGGGCTATGTGTGGACTTCTTCATGACATGGATTATGAAAAATATCCGGAATATGATGCCACGGTTCAGACGGGACATCCCTATGAAGGGGTGAAGGAACTGCGTCGTCGTGATTATGATGAAGAAATAATTCAAGCCATACTTGGGCACGCCCTCTATACCGGTGTGCCGCGCCAGTCATTGATGGCCAAGAGCCTGTTCGCGGTGGATGAACTGTGCGGTTTTTTGGTGGCCTGCGCTTGGCCCCGACCGGACAAATTCGCGACACTGACGGTGCAATCGGTAAAAAAGAAACTGAAGGACAAACGTTTCGCCGCCAAAGTAAGCCGGAGTGACATAGAATTGGGGTTGGTTGAGCTAAATATTGATAAGGATGAGCATATTCCCTTTTTGATAGACGTATTTCGGGAGATACAGTCGGATATTTTTTTGGAGAAATAAAAAAGAGACGCTTTAAGCGTCTCTCGAATCAGAGCATAAACATTTTACCTGCTTTAGAAATACCCATTTATCGCCACCGGCCAGAATATATATCCGCAGGTTTATATTGTCGGCGGGTACAATTTCTATAAATTTGTGCCCACTTTTTTCCACTAGACCTTTGCTGGCAGTGCCACGGCAAGTGACTTTATCACCAAATATGAAATGGCTAAGGACATCTCTTTTGATGACGTATTCGGCGATCATATGAGAGGAGTGAAAGGACGGTCGATGCAAAATATCATAAAAGGACTCCATATTGGGTCCGACCAGTATCTCTTCGCGATCTTCGAAAATGTCTTCACCTCTATAACGTTTGATGAATTTTCTTTGGTGCGGAACGATATAATAATGATTATCAGGCATATTTACCTTATTATTTTTG
>JANLIN010000123.1 GCA_024654345.1 Candidatus Komeilibacteria bacterium | reverse complement strand
AAGTACCCGCGGCACTTTAAGGTGCCTCAGGTACTTATCAAAACTTTATAACAAAAGACTCTCGTTTTAGCGAGAGTCTTTATTTTATTTCTATTCTTTAAGCCATCCGTCTGGGGTTTCCAATAGCGTATACAAACTATACGATTCTTCGTCCCAAACTTCAAAACCTATCTGACGTAAAGCATCGATAAGGTTTCTAAAATTACGTTCGGCCTCTTCTTTTTGTTTAATGGCCTTTTCCTTGTACTCAACTAGTTTCGCCAATACGTATCTCGGCAATGAATTATTCTGGCCATTCTTTATGTGATTGAAAAGGTCAGCCTTCGCGGAGTCCGAAATGGTATAAGCTTTCTGCAATGACAAGGCATAGATTTTTAATACGTAATCAAAGATTTCCTGGTATTTGTACAACGAATCCCTGTCAACAAAAAGGACCCCTTGCAAATCACTGATGAGCTGTTTACGAACATCTTCATCCTCTTTAAAGGGCCTACCTGTTTGCTTTCTTAAATACTTATCGATGTCAACGCCCACGTCTTTAACAATTTGCATCTTTTTTTCAGCTACGCACTTAGTCCAAAATTCAAAAAGAGCCTCAGCCGCTATTTTAGAGAGCTCATTTTTTGGGAAAAAGCGTCTTGCTCTTTTATTTTCAGTCCTGCGCTTCTCGCGGTGATAAAGCCGATAATAATGTACGGCTATGACAGATATACTAATGATAATAATTAGTGCAAAAAGTGTGTTATATATGTTCACTTTAATCCTCCCGAGGCTTTCCTTCGCCTCCGATTAATTGGTAATGATCTTTTCCCAAAACACTTATTTATTTGGGATGTTTCAATTTACACCCTCCTCTTTGTTGTGTCAAGGTGTCTGGAAGTACCCGAGGCGCAAAAAAGTACCCGACCCAGCCGCTCCAGCCAGAGGCCGACACAACGCGAGCGGTTGGGTCGGGTACTTTGCCAATAAAAAAAGAGCTGGTTTTAAATCAGCTCTTTATATTTTTTTAAAATTCTCTTTGGCAAAATATATAGGCAGGGATGTCCACCTGGACACGCACGGCCAAAAATTGTCTTTTATCGACAATTTCTTTCACTATTATCTCAAATGATTTTGGTGAAAGTTTCTGCTGATAAACACGGTTTTTGTATTTATCAAGCACGTGAGCGTCGCCACTAGGCAAGAGAATAAAGGAGAAACCCACCCCTATGTTATTACTAATGGTTTCCGCTAGACTTGTTGTTGTCATGTTTTTCCTTTGTTTATGTTCAATTTAGTAAGACTATACTAAACTCTTCCTAAAAAGTCAACCCCTGGTCTGCTCCGACGTTTCGGAGTAGGGGAAAAAGAAAGTGTAGGTGTCCGGGCATCTATATAGATGCCCGGACACCTACACTTTTTGCCGCCAACCCCCTTTTGTTAAGGGGTGGTTGCTCTCCTAAAACAGTGCCCGAGGCACTAATTAGTGCCTCGGGCACTGTTTTTATGGTAAAATAAGTACAGTCGACGACTTGCTTTAGCTTAATCTACTCCGCGTGTCAGGTGTAAGTCATCGTCTGACTTTCCGTCTATTTTAATAAATCTACTATATTATATAAACAATGCCCATACCACAGCTAAAAATGAAGTCTCCACAAAACTGGAAGGCAGAGCCGGATAGACCGGCAAGGCCGCGTGGAAATAATACTGGTCACTTCCGTCGCCCAAGCAAGGGGTTGTTTTCTTTTATAACGCCAGAAAGAAAGAAGCGATGGTTAAAGGGTGGTTTGAAATATGGCACTTATATTGTTATTGGAGTTTTCTTTTTTGGTTTGGCGACTTTTGCTTACTTTTCTCAGGGCTTACCAAATCCAAATAAAATTATTGATCGAAATATCGCTCAAAGCACCAAAATTTATGATCGCACTGGCGAACACCTGTTATACGAAATATCCGGCGACCAAAAGCGTACTTTGATTGAGTTGTCTGACATACCGGAATTTGCCGTGCAGGCCACAATTGTTACGGAGGATCGCTCTTTTTATAAGCATGGTGGTATTTCCTTCAAGGGAATACTGCGGTCGCTCTACGTGGATTTTATACGGGGAGAAAAATCTCAAGGAGGATCCACCTTGACTCAACAGTTAGTAAAAAATGCAATTTTAACGCGTGAGAAAAAAATATCTCGTAAGATAAAAGAGGTCGTATTAGCGTACCAGATAGAAAGTAAGTTTTCCAAAGATGAGATTTTGAAAATGTATTTCAATGAAATACCATACGGGTCCAATGCCTACGGTATTGAAGCGGCGTCTAACTATTACTTCGGCAAATCGGCACGAGATATTAATCTATCCGAAGCTACTATCCTCGCGGCTCTACCCCAGGCACCATCATATTACTCACCTTACGGATCAAATATAGACGTCTTGATTGGCCGCCAACATTATATATTGGATTCCATGGCGGCGGAGGGATATATTACGGCGGCGGAGGCAGAAGCGGCTAAAAATTATGATCTTGAATTCACGACACGAATCACAAATATCACCGCGCCTCATTTTGTTTTTTTTGTGAAAGAGATGTTAGCTAGCAAATTTGGTGAACAAGTTGTCGAGCAAGGCGGGTTGAGGGTTATCACAACTTTGGACATTGAAGCACAAAGAGCCGCCGAAGAAGCTATTGCCGAACGCGCTCAGACAAACCAAGATCAGTACCGAGCTTCAAACGCCGCCCTAGTGGCCATTGACGTCCCCACCGGACAGATTATAAGCATGGTAGGATCCAAAGATTATTTCAATGATGAAATTGATGGTCAAGTAAATGTCGCCTTAATGCCCCGCCAACCTGGTAGTTCTTTTAAACCGTTTGTGTATCTGACCGGTTTTACTAAGGGATTTACCCCTGATAGTATACTTTTTGACTTGGTCACAAAATTTAAGGCCCAACCGAAAGATTATGAACCTCATAATTATGACCTGGGGCAACGTGGGCCGATATCCATCCGCAAGGCACTGGCCGGCTCTTTAAACATCCCGGCGGTAAAAATGTTATATCTCGCTGGTGTAGACAGCGTTCTGAATTTAGCGGAAGATTTTGGCTATACGACTTTTGAAGATCGCTCCCGTTTTGGCTTGGCCCTTGTACTAGGCGGTGGAGAGGTTAAATTACTTGAGCATACAAATGGTTTCGCCACGTTGGCACGAGAAGGTGTTTATAAACCCTATGAATTTATATTAAAAATTGAGGATAGTAGTGGCGTTATTTTGGAGGAATACGAAGAGGGTAAAAATGAAAAAAGAGCGGTGGAGACGGTACATGCCCGCATGACGAACGACATTTTACAAGACAATGGCGCGCGTGCCTATATATTCGGTGCTAGTAATTATCTTACTTTACCCGATCGTCCGGTAGCGGCCAAAACCGGCACCACCAACGACTATCACGATGCCTGGACAATGGGCTTCACCCCTTATCAAATAGCGGCCGGTGTTTGGGTAGGAAATAATGATAACAGTGAAATGCGACGTGGTGCCGACGGCAGTATCGTGGCGGCACCAATATGGCAGTCATTCATGAAAAAATATCTCCAAGGTAAAGAGGTTAAAACTTTCACTAGACCACAATATGAGAATCCTAAAAAACCGATGATTGGCGGTTATATGGCCAGTGGCGATGAGGTAAAAATAGATAGCATCAGCGGCAAGCTAGCCACCGAATACACTCCTGAAGAAACTACCGTCGTTAAGAACTTTAAGTCGATTCACAATATATTGCACTATGTTGACCCATCTGACCCCACCGGCTCCTATCCCAAAAACCCCCAACAAGATCCTCAGTACTCCGCTTGGGAAGCGCCGGTGATAGCCTGGGGTGGTGGTGGCACGAGCGAGCCGATGCCTACCGAGTATGATGATATACATCGTCCGGAAGACAAGCCAACTATATCCATCGTCTCGCCGGTATCGGGGCAAATAGTGAACGATAATAAACTGAATATTTCCGTATCGGCCTTCGCCCCTCGCGGGATTCAAGTGGTCCAATATTTCATTGATGGTATCCAGATAGGAGAATCCCGAACATCTCCTTTTGGTCTACAGTATAGCATCCCACTTTCATTGAGTAATGGCGACCATACTTTGGTGGTCAAAGCTTTCGATGATATTTTTAACAATAATCAAGCGCAACTAATTTTTTCTATAGACAGAGAGGAATACATTCGGTCCAGCTGGATAAATCCTTCCTCCGGCGTAACGCTGGATTCTTGGGACTTTCCTTTTAATCTCCAAATTAGCGTGGATCGTCCAGAGGTAGTGGAAAAAGTGGATTTCTACTATCGAGAAATAGACTCCAATCGCTCACAGTGGATAGGATATGAAGACAAACCACGCAGCCTTATTTCAGTCACTTGGTTGGTGATGCCACCACCAGGAGTATATAAAGTATATCCCTTGTTCACAGATAAATCTCGGGAGTCCTTTCAGGGTCCGGCGGTTACCGTTAGTATAGAGGGGGTAAAAAAAGACGAGGCAGAGAGAGTCGACTGAAGTCTTTTGCTGAAATATTTTGAATGCTTCCGCCGGATATAATAAATATTATAAATAATATTTTTTTTGGAAAACTGAAGTAGCGATTATGTTTTATATCTTAGTGGCCTTATTGTTAGACCACTTAACAAGCAAACTATGAAGCTACTTCGCGAAATAAAAGATAAAGAATATCCCCAAGACGAATCGACTTTGGAAATTAGAAAGGCCGCAAGAGTCGTTCTTTTTGACGAAAAAGATTTAATTCCTCTTCTCTTTGTTTCCAAACTCAATTATCACAAGTTGCCCGGCGGTGGGATTGAAGATGGCGAGGATGTGACAATGGCTTTGCTTAGAGAGGTTTTGGAAGAAGTGGGAAGTGAAATAGAAGTCCTTGGTGAAGTTGGGAAAATTATTGAATACCGTTCAAAATGGAATTTGAAACAAATCTCCTATTGTTTTATTGGTAGGGCTCTATCAAAAGGAGTGCCCTCCTTTACGGAAGAGGAAGCGGGTCAAGACTTTAAACTAGTTTGGCTGTCGTTGGACGAGGCAATTTTCAGAGTTGAAAACGACAAGCCAACGAGTTATGAGGGTTCTTTTATTCAACAAAGAGATATTGTATTTTTAAAAAAAGTTAAACAGCTGCGGCGATTAAATCAGTAATTATAAACGAAAAACCGGCTCCTGAAAAGGGTCGGTTTTTCGTTAGCCCCCATGCCTGAGGTGCTGGTTCTTACCGGCGGCCACAAGCAAAAGATAAATCCTCTGCCCGCGACCGTCTAATAAGTATAATTTTATTGACGTATCGGCATTACAATATAGGTGTGTCCTTCTTTACCTTCCGGCAAAAACATTCCTGGAGATCCGGCGCCACTTAGGCGCACCGATACGCGGTCTGATTGTATACTGTTTAATCCATCTAGTAAATAGCGGTAGTTGAAGACGATTTCCACATCTTCGCCTTTTATCTCGGCGTTTACAGTAGTTATATTCTCGCCTAGTCCGGTGTTTGTGGAGGTAATAACTAGTTCCTTTTTTTCCGTTAAAAATGTCAATTTTACGTCGTTTATACCCGGTTTACAAAAGAGTGCGGCGGCTTTTATGGCGTTGGTAAAATCGTCTTTTTTTAACACTATCTCGGTTTTGTATTGCGTGGGGATAATCTGTTCATAATCGGGATATGAGCCTTCTATCAATCGTGAAATAAGCTTAACTACATCGTACTGGAACATTATTTGATTATCATTAATATATAACTGTGCTTGTTCGCTCCTTTCGGTAGCTAATACACGACTTAGCTCTTGCAGTGTTTTTAGAGGTACTATAAGTTTGGAGTTTTTTTCATAGTCAATTTTAACCACTCGCTCTGCCAGTCGATAACTATCTGTCGCGGCAGCTCGCAGTTCGCCCTTACTCAACGAAAAATAAACACCACTAATTTCTGGTCGACTTTCGTCTACGCTTACGGCAAAGTTTGTTTGACTCAGTACCGCGGCTAGTTCTTTGGCCGCTAGACTAATCGTCGCATCACCGCCAACTTCGGGGATTAACGGATAATCCTCTGCACTAGCACCCTTTATCAAAGTATCTGAGTTTTTGCCGGCGACACTTAAACCATCTTCTGTTAGCTCTAGGGTTATATTCTCTTTGGGTAAGAGGGCTATGAATTCCGAAAGGAGTCGTGCCGGCACGGTATATCTTCCTTCAATCTCTATTTTTCCCCTGATCTGCGTCTTAATCCCTATTTCTAGATTGGTGGTTGATAAACTTATCGTCCCGTTTTCCGCCACTATCAGCACGTTGTTTAAAATAGGGAGATTGGCGTTACGAGACGCTAGGTGTGCCACAGTGTTTAAACCGTAATTAATATTCTCTTGCGTGCAAACTATTTTCATTACTATTATTTATATTTATAAACTTATTTAGTAGCTAATAACAATAGGGGGTGTTGATAGGGGGTATAACATTGAATCTCCTGTCTAACAGTGGCTTTTTATACTCTCCGGGGTTTAATAAACTATTAAGATGACGGGGGATGGAAACAACGAGCCTGGGTACAAAACGGGTACTGGTTGCGTGGCTGTTTATAACTCGTAAACTTGTCCTCTCAAAGAGACTTCTTTTTCCAGACTTACCAACCAACAACAACGAGGTTGTACACAACTAAGAGGCATAAAGTTGTTGGCGGAGGAGATCAATATCACTCTTCATTTTACCATCGGTCTTGGCGGCATCTTCAATTTTGTTGCAGGCGTGGATGGCAGTGGTGTGATCCCGACCACCAAACTCCTGCCCTATTGCCGGGTATGAGCTCTTTAACTCTTCACGCATTAGCCACATTGCGATTTGTCGTGGCACTACCAATTCTTTGCGTCGTGAACTACCCAATAAATCATCCATCGCAATATCATAAAAAGAAGCAACGCGAGTAAGGATTTTCTTTGGTGTTAGACCGCTTTTCTTCGCGCTTAACGACAATGATCCTAGGACACCCTGAACAACATCAAGCGTCAGAGAGGTATTATTGAGTTGTTTGTAGGCAATAATCCTATTTAGAGCACCCTCTAACTCGCGAATGTTGTTTTGGACGTTTTCAGCAATGAAAGAAATTATATCCGGCGCTATCTCTATATTGCGCTCACTACACTTGGCCTCCAGAATAGCATAGCGCGTTTCTAGGTTGGGTAAAGAGATGTCTGCAATCATTCCCCACTCAAAACGGGATATTAGACGCTGTTCAATTTCCGCGATAGCTTTTGGCGGTCGATCAGAAGTGAGAACGATTTGTTTGTTTTTTTGGTGCAAATCATTAAAAGTGTGGAAAAACTCTTCTTGCGTTTGCTCCTTTCCGGCAATAAATTGAATATCGTCAATCAATAGGGCGTCGGCCGAGCGGTAGTATTTTTTAAGTTCATCCATCGTGCCCTTTTTTATGGAATTGATGAAGTCATTAACAAAGCGCTCGCTATTAATATATATTATCTTTGCCTTGGGGTTGGTTTCTAACATAGCATTCCCCACGGCTTGTAACAAGTGAGTCTTACCCAAACCGACACCTCCATACAAAAAAAGAGGGTTATAGACTTCTCCCGGACGATCAACAACGGCGCGCGCGGCGGCGGTAGCCAAATCATTACCCTTGCCGACTATAAAGGATTGAAAAGTATATTTAGGGTTTAATCCATAGGGTGAAGAGGCGGAGCCATCACTACGAGCACCTGATGCCAGGATAGGCGAGCTGGTGGCGGGATTGTTGGAGTTATTTACCTCGACGGATACAACGCGCTCGGAAGTTTGTGGTTGCTCAGTTAGGGCCGCCACGCGATACACTACGTTTTTGATGTTGCCTCGACTACTCTTACCAAGGGCATCCACAATGTGTTGATGGTATTTATTTTCTAACCACGCTTTGGTGAAGGCATTTGGCACACCAACCACCACTCCGTCTTCATCCATTGATAAAATAAAGGTGTTTTTGAACCAGGTGGTAAAGTTAGCTTTGGATATGCTAAGCTCTAATTCACCCAAGACTGTTTCCCAGAGTTGATTTGTGTGCATGGCGGAAATTTATTTTTTAATTTTTTTGGATTCTAGTGAGCCACTAAGAAGTAGCCTCTGTAAGAATGTGAGGTCCTATGCGTCTCCCACATTTTAACACAACCCAGCACTATTAAAAATGATAAGAAAAGCCTTAAAGTGTTGAGAAGATGTTAACAAGAAGTTGATAACTTTTACCTTACCTCACTATCGCCTTTTCCTACTCGACGATTTGCCCAACCAATGAGCGTGGAAATAAGGAAGCGCCAAAAGGATAGTCTTCTACCAACACTAGTTAGCTACTTCTGCGACTCCTCACACCTTACATTGACGTAACAGCCTATTTCTGCTACACTGGCCATGTTAAAAATTATTTTTTATTATGCCGAAACGGACATATCAGCCGAAAAAGAAACGTCGTGTTAAGGTACACGGTTTTCGAGCGCGTCAAGCTAGCCATACGGGCCGAAAAGTATTAAAAAGACGACGTGCCAAGGGGCGAGCAAAACTGACAACCAGTGATGCGAAATAGCTTATCACAAGAGAAAGAGATAATGAGGGTTTTACGTCAAAAACCCTTTTTTTCTCGCAATTTTTCCCTCAAACAACTACCCGGCAGAAATGATAGTTATCGTTATACTATTATAATCTCAAAGAAAACCATTAAACTGGCGACCAGTCGAAATTTGGTGAAAAGAAGAATAAGGGCTATTATTATTAAATATAGTGATCTGATAAAGAAACGCGACTTTGTTGTTTCTGTCCGTCCCAGCGCCTTACTGGTACGCGGAAAAGAGTTGGAAAAGGAATTATTAATCCTTTTTAATAAAGGCGGTCTATTAACAAGAAAACCATGGATACAATAAAAAAAATCGATAAACTTATGACCGTGCCTGTTGTCGGCGCGATTTTAATTTACCAGAAAGTTATATCACCGGATACCGGCGCATTAAGAATATTTTTTCCTAACGGTGTTTGTCGATTTCGGCCCACCTGTTCCGAGTACACGAAACAGGCGTTACTGCGTTATGGCTTGGCAAAAGGCTCACTACTCGGCTTGCGCCGGATAAGTCGCTGTCACCCCTGGTCTGTCGGTGGCTATGATCCGATTTTAGAAACTAATTACTCTAAAAAATAAGATATGTTTTCTGCCCTCTATTACAATATTCTCTACGAACCTATATTTAATATACTGATATTTTTTTATAACCTAATACCACTTAAAGATATTGGTTTCGCGATCATCGCATTGACGATTGTTATTCGACTTATACTATATCCTCTATCAAAGAGCTCAATCGAGTCGCAAAAAAAACTACAAACTTTAAAACCGCAGATTGACGAGCTCAAGGAAAAGCATAAGGACAACAAAGAGGCGTTTGGACGCGCTACGATGGAACTTTATAAGAAACATAAAATAAATCCCGCCTCATCTTGTTTGCCGCTACTTATACAATTTCCGGTGTTGATTGCAGTGTATCAGGTTTTCAGAAATGAGCTGGCGACGCAGCACTATGATCTTCTATACTCCTTTATTCCCGCGCCGGAATCATTAAATCAAGTATTTCTCGGAGTAGTTGATTTATCTCAGCCAAATATACCCCTGGCGGTAGTAACCGGGGCGGCGCAGTTTTTCCAAACAAAGATGATAATGGCTAAAAATGCCACCCCTAAACCAGATAATAACGCAAAAAAGGGGCAATTTGGCGATATTGCCGGAGCGATGAATAAACAAATGTTATACGTGATGCCGGTGCTAACAGTCTTTATTGGTGCCTCTTTGCCAAGTGGTCTCGTACTGTATTGGCTCGCCTCTACAGTGCTGACCATTTTACAGCAGTATATTATTTTTCGAAAAAAGAGCAACCATATTGAGCCGCAAGTGGTTGAATAAAATAGACAAAAAATATGAAAAAACCCAGTCTCCTCATCCAAAAGCTGACACAGCGCGAGGGGTTGGGTTTGATAATTAGTCGAACAGTCTTTTTGTACCGACGATGACTTTTAATTTTCCTTTGGCTATCTGTACGGTAGTGGGGGTTTTTAGTTTTGCCACCTGATCCACGGTGATGATAGCGCCCGGTTGAGCACACTCCACCGTCAGTTCCTTGAAGCGAAAATGACTAGTGGCTTTGTTTCTGCTTAGTAAGGACTCACTATCCTCTACCACCAAATCCAGAAATCCGTCCGTCGGATTAACACTCAACTGCTTGGTATTAACTCCGCTTAAAACCCCCAAGTTGTTGAAAGATACCTGATTGCTTTTTGGTTCACGCGTTCCGATATTAAATGCCTTCAATTTAAGTAATGTATTCTCGTTTCTTATAATAGCACTATCGATAAAATAATAATTACCGACTAAACCAAGGTCTATGGTTTTGATAATTCGCTGTGCTATTGTTTCACAGGCCGCGTGACCAGGTGGTACGCCTAGCAGTTGCCCAATCTTTGACCGCTTATCAATCGGAATTATTCCTAGGACGACGTCCTTGTCGGCAATGATATTAATGATTTTAGAAAAACTGGAATCGTCACCCACTACAACAACTGTTTTAACGCCCTGTCTAATACCATCATTTACGACTTCGGACATATTTTTCAGCACATTCAACCTAACTACCCTTCCTTTTATACCCAAATCAACCAAACGATTTTCAATTCGGTATAATGCAGACTCATATCTCTTGGCGCTCAAAAAATTGTCGTGAATATATAGGTACATGGCAAAAAGATGAGCGCAAACTATTTTTCTACTTTTTTGCTTAGTACTTCCGGTTTAGAATCATCACCAATATGACACTGGCCGTTTAATTTGGCGCCCATTTCCATCATTAAAAGGGTGGCGTTTACATTTCCTTTTATACTTGCTTCACTGGTAAGTTGAAGTTTCTCTTCTACCGTGACATTACCAATTATCCCACCGGCAATGTAAGCGTTTTTAGCATTAATTTCTGCCTTAACGCGAGCACCCGGCCCGATCTTCAAATTGCTCTTTGTTCTAATATTACCAGTAACTTCGCCATCAATGATAATGTCATGATCACTGGTAAAATCACCCTCCACTTTAACAGAGGCGCCGATGATGGTCTCGGCCGACTTAATATCGCGGGCAGGATTGTCTTCCTTAAACATATATTTATTAGTAATAATTGTTAATTTCTAGCTACATCATGATGCATTTAGTCTATCACGTCAACTTAGGACGGCAGGCTCTTCCTCGAATTTGGACATTTTTACGTTCTTATATTATATTATACTAGCTTATTATTAGAAGCAATAACAATGGATAGTGAGATTCGAAGTATAAAAAGTGATTTAAGGAGTGTGGGAATAATGACTCTAGCTATAGCCGCCATCCTGATAATTTTATCTCTATTTGATGATAAGCTAGCGGTTATTGAGCAGGCGGCTGAAAAGATATTACATTAGATATTGTGCGACGCATTTAATTGGCTAATATTAGAGATTATATTGCGTTGTTCTTTATGAACAACGTTTTTTGCTCCCGTAGTTCAAAGGATAGAACAAGACACTCCTAACGTCTAGATGTAGGTTCGATTCCTGCCGGGAGCACCACTCGACTCGCTCGTGGTTTCGGTCGCGGCGCGGCCTCAACCATCAGATAAAATATAATTCCCCTTTGTTCTGAGTGACTACTTGAATATTTTGTTTTTTTGGGCTATAATTGCCAATCAGAGAGGTTATCGACCCATTGTTCCACGTAGAACAATTATGATCCACATTCTATATTTAAAGGGTTTTTACTGAAGGGGACATATTTAAGCACACAGACGTATATTTACGAAATTATGATCTTATTCACTTGGGCCCGCCGCAGGCGGGTTAAGTGATAAACATAGAGGACCCAGCCCTTCGCGAAGGGCTGGGGACGAGGGCCCATAGCTCAGTTGGCTAGAGCGCTGCATTCGCATTGCAGAGGCCGGCGGTTCGAATCCGCCTGGGTCCACCATCCTTCGCTCGCCGGAGGCGAGCTACGGATG
>JANLIN010000042.1 GCA_024654345.1 Candidatus Komeilibacteria bacterium | reverse complement strand
CCCTTTGGCGGAAGAAATTTCGTCCCCAAGGTGTGCCTTCTTGGTGTCGCCAGTAAATAATATCAAATCCGTATTTATCTACGGCCGCGCGCCATTTGGAGTTTTCTAACTGCATTGGAATGTACTCATTTTGAAAGAATTTGGCCGGATACGCTTCGGGCCGGTTGTCGACAAAAGTTTTCAGACTAGGATAGTGATAAAAAATGAGGTAACCACCGATATCGTAATTGTTAAAGACTGTTCCGGTCAGATTGTTATCTCTGACAAATTCGGCCGCGGCCGAATTGTTGTTTTGCAGAGTCGGCTTTACTGCGTCGAGATTGGCCGTTGACTTGTAAGTGAAAAAAATTATAACCGGCAAAAATAAACATACAATCAACAAGACGATTCGTTGATCAATGGTTTTGATGATCTTGTAGCGGAGATGGTGGATATTAAATCCGATTACGTATATAAGAAGCAAAGCGGCAAAAGTCAAATTACGCAGAGCCATTATTCCCAGCCCCACAGCCAGCAGGGAGAGAAATATGGTGACGACCGTCTGTCGCTTCAGATTGGCGAAGAAAGAAACAATGAAAAGCGGTAGTAGCAAAAAGAAGTTGATGATGTTTTGATTTACTGTCAGCGTATGCATGAAAAAGGGAGATTTGTTTTCCGCCAGCTCATAGCCATAATTTTGGAATATCTGGAGCGGATACAGCGCGCCTTGGAGGAAGAAAGGGTTCAACAAGGTGGCCACCGCCAACGAGGCGCCCAAGAGTAAGTATTTCTTGTAGATCAGCTGTCGGTCGGGTAAATTTCTGGCTAGCCACAATCTTTGGGCGGCAAAAATAAGAAAAAGCAGGGGGCCGAGAAAGAAATAAACATGCAAGTTGACCCATAACAGCTGGGTTAAAGGCAAAATGAATAACGGCCACTTTTTTTCGTTGTCAAAATCTTGCAGTCCCCACAAAAATATAAAAAAGAACAAGTAAGAAAATATTTCCGGTCGTACTTCCAAGCGTTCGGTTATCATCCAGAAGTTTAAACTCAATGCCAAGATGGTGGGAAGCCACCCGAAACGTCTTTTTGTCAAAAACAAGACTAGCCATAAAGTCGCCAACATTGTTATAGCTTTTAGCCAGATGAGCAGACTGAACCAGCCCAGCCAATGAACGGCGTTGAACAAAACCCCCGTCAACCAGTGATGGTTCACGAAGGAGTAGTCAGTATAAGTATAAGAATAGAAATTTGTGGTAAGCAAAGAGGGATTTTGCCATAGGAGGCGGCCATTCATAATATGCCTTCCCAAATCAGAGGAAGTCAGGTCAATCGGCTGTAGCAGATAGAGAAGATAGACGAGGCTGAACACCATCGCGACGGCGATGGGCCAGTAAACAGAAATTAGTTTTCTTATTTGAACCATTTGAGTTTAATCATGGCGCTGATCGCCAGCCAGCCGTCGCGGTATTTTATTTTTTTGCCGACACGTCGGAAATTATAGCTAATGGGTATTTCCGTAATATCAAGATTATTTCGCGCTATCTTGGCGGTTAGTTCCGGTTCCAGGCGGAAGTCATTAAATCGCAATGGTGTTATTTTCAGCCAGGTGGAACGCGTCATTACCTTATAGCCTGTTTCTATATCTTTTAGTGCTGTTCCGAATATCAGATTGAAGATGATGGTGAGTAATTTATTTCCTAACCAGAAAGTGAATGATTGCAAAGGATGAGCGCGTGAAAATTTAAAATCATGGTGGAAGCGAGTACCGTAGACAGCGGTAGTTTTCTTATCCAATAATGGTTGCAATAGACGGGGGTAGTGAGTTGGGTCATATTCCAGATCCGCGTCTTGAATCATTATAATATCACCACTGGCATCATTCAGCCCGGCGGCCACAGCCGCTCCCTTTCCTTGATTGTGCGGCAGTTTGATGATCCTTAAATCCGCGATCGAGCGCAAAGAGGCTATAGAACCATCGGTGCTACCATCGTCCACCACTATTATTTCTTTTAGTAGTCCCAAAGAATCGGCCAGCCGTATCTTATCAATGACAACAGACAGTGTGGCGACTTCGTTATGAACTGGTACAATAATTGATAATTTATGCATGATGATCGTTTTGATTGCG
>JANLIN010000019.1 GCA_024654345.1 Candidatus Komeilibacteria bacterium | reverse complement strand
TCGAAAACAGTGCCCGAGGCACTAATTAGTGCCTCGGGCACTGTTTTTAGCGACGCTTGACTTCAAGAAATGGCCCGCCCAGCTTGACGTATCGTTTATCCTCTGTTATCATTCCAATCGTCCTGATATGACTCAATTCGTATATCGGGCCAATTAAATACTTATCGTGGCTGATAACTTTACCTCGCTAGGGGCTGGTTATCATTTTTTTTAAGAAATTACCAATTATGCCTACAATTAGTCAGCTATTGCGAAACCCCCGTAAAATACAAAAGCGGAAAGTTAAGACTCCGGCGTTGCATTATACTTTGAACAGTTTGCGACGAAAAAGAGATGAACATGATGAGGGCGCTCCCTTTAAGCGTGGCGTCTGTGTCAAGGTTACAACTACCACGCCCAAAAAACCAAACTCGGCTTTACGGAAGATTGCGCGTGTGCGTCTATCCAACGGTATGGAAGTGACAGCCTACATTCCGGGCGAAGGTCATAATCTACAGGAGCACTCCATCGTCATGATACGTGGCGGCCGTGTCAGAGATTTACCCGGTGTCCGTTATCACATTGTGCGTGGTGTTTATGACACACAAGGAGTTCAGAACAGAAAGCAAAGTCGTTCGCTGTATGGCGCCCGTAAAGAGGGTAGTAAAAAGAAAAAATAATTATTACACTAAATTGAAACTATGAGAGGAAAGCAAGCCCCCAAAAGAAAAATTTTACCGGATTTGAAATATAGTAATATTGGCGTAGCCAAGTTTATCAACTATATCATGCAAGACGGAAAGAAAACGATCGCTGAGACGATAGTTTATGACTGTTTTGACTATATCGCCGACAAGACGAAACAAGATCCGCTAGATGTTTTTGATATGGCTATCAAGAATGTCGGCCCCACCCTAGAAGTCAAAGGACGTCGTATTGGTGGTGCGAACTACCAGGTGCCAATAGTCGTCACCGGTGATCGCAAGCTACAGCTAGCTTATCGATGGATCATCAATGCCGCGCGTGCGAAGCAAGGTAAACCAATGGCTATCCGTCTGGCGGAAGAATTGATGAACGCGGCCCAGAATGAAGGTGACGCGATGAAGAAAAAGCTAGATGTACAAAAGATGGCAGAAGCGAATAGAGCTTTTGCTCACTTTGCTCGCTAAAAAGCGACTACCAGACTTAAGAACACCGGCCCAGCCTTTGGTAGACCGACTATAGACTAGTCATTTTTAAATAATAAGTTTTATTTTAAACCCTATGGCAGATATGCCTCAAATTCCGCTAGAAAAAGTACGCAATATCGGTATTATTGCCCATATTGATGCTGGTAAAACCACAGTTTCAGAACGAATCTTATTTTATACGGGTCGTAAACATAAAATCGGAGAGGTGCACGAGGGTCAGGCCGAAATGGACTGGATGGAACAGGAACGTGAGCGTGGCATTACTATCACCTCCGCCGCCACTACTTGTTTCTGGGCGCCGCGTGGTGAAACGGAAAATCTACATCGCATCAATATCATAGATACTCCCGGTCACGTTGATTTTACTGCCGAGGTGGAGCGTTCTCTGCGCGTCTTAGATGGCGGAGTAGTTGTCTTTGATGGCGTCGCCGGTGTAGAACCGCAGTCAGAAACTGTCTGGCACCAGGCTGATAAATATGAGGTGCCGAGGATCTGTTTCATCAACAAGATGGATCGCATGGGGGCGGATTTTTATTATGATATTAAAACTATTGAAGATCGTTTGACCAAAAAGGCATTTCCGGTTCAGCTACCCATCGGGGCGGCAGAAACATTTGTTGGCATTATCAATTTATTTACACGTCGAGCATTTTTTTATAAGGACGACATGGGTAAGGAAATAGTGGAGGAAGATGTCCCTGAAGATATGAAGGAAAAGGTTGAGGAATATCGGAGTCGCCTGCTGGAAGCGATTGTGGAAAATGACGAAGCCTTGATGGAAAAGTACCTAGGGGGTGTCGAGCCAAGCGTGGATGAATTACGGGCTGTTCTACGAAAAGCCGTAATAGCCAATGCTTTGGTACCGATATTCGTTGGTTCGGCTCTAAAGAACAAAGGAGTTCAGTTCTTACTTGATGCTGTTACTGATTATTTGCCGGGCCCGCTAGACGTGCCGGCGATACAAGGGCATGATGTGGATGATGAAGAGAAAATCATCGAGAAGCACGCTGATTATGACGAGCCGGTGTCGGCTTTGGCTTTTAAAATTGCCACTGACCCATATGTGGGTAAACTCTGCTTCGTGCGTATTTATTCTGGAGTTTTGGAGTCCGGTAGCTATGTCTACAACAGTAGCAAGCGCAATCGAGAAAGAATCGGCCGTATTGTAAGAATGCACGCCAATCATCGAGAAGAAATAAACAAAGTGTACGCCGGAGAAATTGCCGCGGTGGTCGGTTTGAAGAATACTACCACCGGTGATACGCTGTGTGACGAAGATAATCCGGTACTACTGGAGTCAATAAACTTTCCGGAGCCTGTTATCTCGGTGGCGATCGAGCCTAAGACAAAGGCTGACCAGGAAAAAATGGGCATCGCTTTATCCAAATTGGCTGAAGAAGATCCGACCTTCCGTGTTCATACCAACGAAGAAACTCTGCAAACAATTATTTCCGGTATGGGCGAGTTACACTTGGATATTATCGTGGATCGTATGAAGCGAGAGTTCCAAGTGGAGGCCAATGTGGGAGCACCGCAGGTGGCCTATAAAGAAACTATTCGTGGAACGGCCGAGGCGGAAGGAAAATACATTCGTCAGTCGGGCGGACGTGGTCAATATGGTCACTGTTACGTACGCGTGGAAGCGCAAGAACGTGGTGCCGGCTTTGAATTTGTTGATGAAATAAAGGGCGGAGTCATTCCCCGCGAATATATTCCGGCGGTAGAGAAAGGTATTAAGGAAACCCTCACCAACGGCATCCTAGCCGGCTATCCGGTGATAGACGTGAAGGTAGCCTTAACGGACGGTAGTTATCACGAAGTTGACTCCTCCGAATCAGCCTTTAAGATCGCTGGGTCTATGGCTTTTCAGGAGGCGGCCAAAAAAGCAGGCTTGGTGCTACTAGAGCCGGTAATGAAAGTAGAGGTGGTGACACCGGAAGAATATATGGGCGATGTTATCGGTGACTTGAATTCCAAGCGCGCCCAGATAAAACAAATGAGCGATCGTGGGCAGATGAAAGTCGTGGATGCCGACGTACCGCTGGCAGAGATGTTTGGTTATGCCACTTCATTGCGCTCACTCTCCAAGGGCCGAGCGTCCTATAGCATGGAATTTGCACAATACACGGAAGTTCCGAAGAATGTGGAGATGGAGATTGTGGCGAAAAAATAAACTTTTACAGTAATTTTAACCAGTTCCTCCTGCTGAGCCTCAAAGTACCCGAGGCCCAGCTGCTCGCGAGCAGCTGGGCCTCGGGTACTTGTTGTTGTTTGAC
>JANLIN010000117.1 GCA_024654345.1 Candidatus Komeilibacteria bacterium | reverse complement strand
GGTAATTTGAGCTAGCGCTCGCAGGCGTTCGGGGCGGATGAGATCCTTACGCCCTGAAGCGGAGCATAGCTCGCTTCAGGGCTCAGGAATACGGGGTTATGTGGAGCATAGCTCGCTTCAGGGCACAGGAATACGGGGTCTCGTACTCCCGAGCTACTTTCCGCCCAGCATAAAAAAATCCCTCTGATTAAGGAGGGATTGTCTTTACTTCATTACTTTTTTTAGGAAAAGCTTTTTTTTGAAACCGCCGCGGGTGCGCTGTCTTTTTCTGCGCTCGGTTTCTATTTGTCGCGGTGTTATGTTGTACTCCGCGGCGAGAGCATTGCGTACCTCTGTTAAGTCGGCTAGCTCTTTTAACATACTCGTCTCCCCTTTGGCTTTCTTCAATTCCTTAGCCTCTTCTACAAGCTTAGATCTTAGCTCCTTCTTGAAATCTTTCGCGTTGAGTTTTTTGAATATCCCCTTTGCGCCGGCCGCTTTTATTATAGCCGGTATATTATCGCGAACGAGTTTGTTATACTTTTTTGTTTTCATACTTATTCCTTTCGGGGAAATATCGTTTATTGCTTTTATATCATCTGCTATTTTCGTAACTTTTTATATAAACATCGACTGGTGTTAGCGCTACTACCTGAGCGATTAGATCGAGCGGCAGGTCCTCTATTTTGCGGAAGCGAATACAGGATTTGCCCATATTTACTCTTTTACCGGAGGCCTTGTATTCTTCTTCAAACCAACGTGACACTTCCGGATCACCATAGATATTCATCAAATAAAGTGCGTAGTGATTTTTTTGCGCCGCCAGGCCGATGTACGGCAGGGGGGTCTTCTTGTCATTCAGATATCCCTCCGGATATTCTGCCAGCGGTACTACGTAGCCGATCATGCCGTACTGCATTATCTCTTCATAGCCCTCCGGCAGATTGGTTTTGATCAGTTCGCGCAATTCATCAACAACCTCCCGTCTTTCCGGCGGCAAGCTATTGAGGTACTCTTCAACTGTGACGGCGGCACTGCGCATGATGAGTATTTTAAAAAATTATTCTTATCCAGTCTTTCTTGTATGTCTGGATGCCTTCCAAAGTCGTAAAATCTCCCTAAACATAACATACTATCTACTCTATTTCAATCGCGATCCCGGTGGCATCATCGTACTGTTTTAAGCGCGGATATTTTTGGCACAAAGGGTCTTCATTCTGCCTGCTTCTAACTTCTTTCAGGAGACCGGGCAACCCTTCATTTTGGAACAGCGTGGCCATGAGATCAAACTCTTCGTTCGCGACTGGATCAGTCTTCGGTAATAATAATCCGTCGGTGAGGAGTAAAATATATTTTATATTGCTGAGACTTTCAGTGCCACCACGCAGAAAATTTACCATTGCCGGCTCGCCGTTAATAATACCGTAGTCAATATTTGATTTTTGTCGAACGGCAATTATTTGCGGCATAATCTCCTTTCTTAGCCCATTGAGCTTCAAGGCGTTGCCAGTCATTTTCGAGGCCATAGAGTGAGCCAATTTTATAGTCTCTCGATCAAGATCATCGTGGTACAGAACTTTCACCTTGCCGTCTTTATATACTATCAAAATGGGAGAATCCCCAATGCCGATCCATTCAAAATCATCACTGTTTATTCTCACCGCGGCGGCTGTCGTACACCATAGATTCTCTTTCGCCTGTAAGTCTACCGAACTTCTTTGCATTTCTGCCAACACGCGTCGATTGGCCTTGATGGCACAGTCATGCAGATTCATCTTTAACGCGAGTTCACGAAAAGTATCCTTAGTTATGGAGGAGGCCAAATAGCCACCGGTTTTATTATCGGCGTTTTTATATGGCTTTAAGCCCGTGGCGCCATCAAAAACGCCAAATACATTGGCTTGCGTCAACAAACTATCTTCATTCAAATTAGTATTGGGATTTTTGTTCGTTAAATGTGTAACCTTCATGAGTATTTTGGCAGTAGATTATTCATACCGATAGGCAGCTAAACTATTTAACCATAATAGCAATTTAAAGTATGCTCCGCGATGTAGAGCTCCAAGATCTTGCGCACGAAATCGGTTTTTCCTTGGTTATAAACTTTACTTCGAGATAAATCATCCAAATCCTCCGCCGGAGTGGCGGCTAAATTTTTTTCCTTGAGGGAATTATATTCTTGGATGAATTCAGGATGGGCTATTAAGTAATCTCTGAAAATTATTTGTCTGTTCCAAAATTCGTGCTCTGGGCAGGCGATGGATAAGTGATATTC
The DNA here is from genome assembly GCA_024654345.1 of Candidatus Komeilibacteria bacterium. Classification (GTDB taxonomy): domain Bacteria; phylum Patescibacteriota; class Patescibacteriia; order UBA1558; family UBA1558; genus JANLIN01. The sequence goes on along the minus strand of JANLIN010000117.1, from coordinate 3,942 downwards.
AACCGGATCGCCTTTACGAAAAAAAATTCTTTCCGCTGAAGACATATCGGGCTTATATGTGTAGCCAAGTGGTTTCAACCTTTCCACAAAATAATCAATATCATCTATTTCATCAGTCAGTACTGCCATATCAATGATAGGCTTGGCGATCATACCGGGAATAGCAGTACTGCCGATGTGCTGAATATCTTTAACTTTGTCTCTTAAAACAGACCTGATTTTTTCAGCTTCAGCATCGTACTTTTTAAACCAGACTGGTGAAAAATTTTGTATGCCATTCATATATTTAGGTTATTCATAAGGATAGTTTCCGTAAGGCCGGTTCTTGCATTACCGCGTGACTTGCGCCATAAACAATAAAAATTCGTTTATGAGTAGTCAGTGCATCAGCAATCTCACTAACAATTTGTCTGTCTCGGAAAAGTGAAGAGGCTTCGCCAATGCGGTTTAAAACTGTTTGTTTATCTTTTTTCTCCTCCCACGGAATAGGGTCAATGAAATCTTGGGCAGTCGGTTCATCTTCCACATCAATTGATTGTCCTAAAATTTGTTCACCGAGTCGGATGGCGTGTTCATATGAATAATCAAAGCCCTCCCAACCGGTGGCTTGTTGGAAACGATCAATAAATCCGGCAATGTATTCTTTGAAGCTCAGTTTATTCACCTGCCGCTGATACTGAGGAAGAATTTGGAAAACATCCCAGGCAAAAATTTGGTCTTTAGAAAATCCTTGCGTGAGCAAAAAGTTGTACAACTCCTCATCCGTCGGCTCCGGCGAACGCCATTCAATTCCTTTTTCAAGGCCCAGTTTCAGAATAAAGCCCGACTCACCTAGGCGCTCAATGACCATTTCGGGCGTGGCGTTTCTCACTTGTTCATTGAATCTATCTAGATCTTCTTGAACGTTTATACCCTCGACAAAAATAATATCGGGACGAGCTTCTTTAAAAGCCGTCTCAATTTCTTGAAACAAAGGATTTTTTGGATCACGCTCGTGGGGTGCACCGAAATAACGAAGCTCTTTGCCCGCACCTTTCAAAGCAAAGACATACGGGGTCTCATGTTGCCTGGTGGCGTACTCTTTGGCTGTCATTATGTTACTTAAAACAACCTCGAGGTTCTCTTTCGGAGCTTCTTGTCTTGGAATTGTCGTCCGTTCCTTTTCCATAGTTCTTACATTTTAACACTAGTCACAAAACACTGAAATATTCAGAATAATTATCTTTGATAATTTTTTTCCAAGCGGCTGTCTCGTTGTGTCCTCGTAAGTCATTTTTATGATAAACCAAGAGTACATGTACCACGTGTATGTCTTCGCGAACCGCAATAATGCATCTATTACCCGAGCCATGTCGCGATTCTTGAGTTTTAGCGACACGAAATTCAGTTTTGCAAATTTTTATATTGGTGGTAGTTACTATAGTCTCGGCAATTGAGGTTTCGAGGAGGGAGTCTATTCGTTTGAACTCTTCAACAATTGCCTCCCAGGTGACATCCCACGCGCCTTTATATTTCTTTTTGAATTTCGAAATGTAGTGCCGATTAGCGAATTCTTCCAGCACAACAGAATAGTTAGTAGACATGTTGTGGATCTTCCTGTGTAATCAATCCATAGGGAATCACCTCATCGGGCGAACACAATTTGTAAGGGAGTTGTTGGTGGGTAAAACTTACTATCTCGGGCGTTCTTTTGTCTTTCCACTTCAGAGAGATTTTACGCATCAGTTCAATCTCTTTCTCGTCCATCAAGTTGAGCTTCTCGTGCACAGCACCGGCGCCAAGGAAAATCAACATCGCATCTCCCTTATGGTCAATCTTTATTTTTCCCTCATCCTCTAGCTCTGCCAGTGCTCTAAAATATGGATCCGGTACCGGGCCGTACTCTCTTCTAAGATATTGCATACCACTCATGCTCTCAAGATTTTCGTAGAACCAGGCGAAATCGGATAAATACAAAAGCTTTGCCAATTTGGTTTTTGGAATTTTTCCATCTTCTGAAACAGGAGTACTCAATAAGGCTAGGATCATCTGTTTATACTTCTCATAATTGGGCTCTGTGGCTTTGGTAAGGCTGGGCATGGAAATACCAAAAATGTCGCAGATTTTTTCTGCTTCATCAAGCGATAGTTCGCGATTGCCACGCTCTACGGCCATATATTGGTGGCGAGATAGACCAAGCTTTTTAGCCACAGATAACTGAGAAAATCCACCTTTTCTTCGGAGTTTTTTGATTGTTGAAGCGTATTTTGTACTCATGATACAAGTGTATCAGATAGTGTAAAAAAAGCAACCCTGTGGTGTCAGTAAATTATACACACTGGTTTACGGAGAATGCACAGCTTATGGGGTACTATGGCGGTAGTAATCACACGATCATTCAGAGTTTTTTATTTCCTGCCTACACAGCAAAAAACATAGGGATTCCTGTGACATCGGGTTGTGTATATATGCTGTCATTATACTACTTATAACAACGTTAAGGTTGTTTTCCGGAGATTCTTAGCTCAAAATTATAGTCTGTTCCTTTCTTAATTGTTCTTGTCAAAGGGCTGAGATGCTTGAGCTAAAATCAACAAAAAGCAGGTGATGAATGAAGTTTCTTGCCTTTATATCTCATCTGCCGAGCGAGCGTTAAGAATTTTAGACGCGCTACCTCCCTGAACGACAATTTCTAAAAAGCGTTTATCTCCAATACCAGAGCTACCAGTAATTAAGGCTGTCGTTTTATCAGGTACATCCTTGAGCCACTCAAAATAACTTATCTTACCAAACTTAGTATTAACATGGTCGGGCTGGATGATCTCATCTGTGAACAAAGTGGTTTTGCAGTTGCCAAAATTATCTACCCACCAGATAGCGTTTGGAGCATCAGCAATATACTCAATCTTCATTTTATCAGACTGAATATATCTATTTTCCAGTAGATAGGCGGCAATTCTTGGCAGAAAATCATAACTTCTAAACTGAGTATTGATTATGTATTCTCCAACTTCTGGTGATATCAGTCTTTCACTGATGAACTGCTCAATCACTTTCGGAATGTCGAGTACGTGGACACTGTCCACTAACCCAATTTTTTTTACGAGGGACAGGGTGAGACCGTCTATACTGCTGACAACTAAAACTTCTTTATGCCAGAAATATCCGAACGGAGTTCCATTTTTCCATTTTTTTGCCTTACCATTTCTCGGGGCTACATTTACCAGAATTACCCCTGGAGAATTTTCGTAGGCGTCTAAAACATCAATGAGATTGCCGGCCGCTTCTAGATCGCTAGAAACTCCTACAAAAGATGCAGAATTTCCAATAAGCGTTGAAACTCGGGTAATTTGTCTCCCGGCCGCATTTGCATCTCGGCAATCATTTATTATGGTTATATTCATATTGTTATAAATTAAAGAAAACAGCCGTCTTGGAAGAGGCTGTTTTCTCGATTGTATTAATTTGTTTGATTAGATACGAGAAAGACGGCCCCTGTTTTTCAGAGTCATCATCTCCATGATATTTATATTTATGCGAGTTATTTGCACCATATAACTACACTAACACATTAGTTAATAAAAGTCTAAATTTTTTGTTCAGAAAGTCTACAAAGGCAATTTTGCACGGATTGCAGAATCAAGTTTGTCGGGGGCATCCGTTCCTACGCGATACCTTTTCCCGTTCTTCATGGTTATTTCAACAGCGTCAAAACCGGAAACACTATAGATCCACATGTAAGGCCAAAACCACACCTTGATGCCCCAACCGTAATACCAGTGGTTTTTTACAGCTTTGGCTGAAGCTATTTTGTTAAGGAGGAATTGCTTATGAAAAATACCCCAGCCGAATTTGATCCGTAAATAACTCTCATCGATCGTTACTGTCAGCGAAGAAAAAGACGAGAGGATAAAAACGACCAAAAACATAACCGCCGTGGCCGGCGCACGACCGGCTTCATCC
>JANLIN010000081.1 GCA_024654345.1 Candidatus Komeilibacteria bacterium | reverse complement strand
TTGGCGGAGACGGGAGGATTCGAACCCCCGAGGCCGGTAAAGACCTACCGCATTTCGAGTGCGGCGCATTCAACCACTCTGCCACGTCTCCTCGTCCCCAGCCCTTCGCGAAGGGCTGGGTCCTCTTATCTCTTTCACTTTCAGCCAGAGGCTGATCCGCCTTTGGCGCGAAACCCCTTGGCTACGCCCCGAAACGTCAGATGTTTCCCGTCAAACGGGGCTACGCTCGGGGCCCAAGTGATAAACATTTTTTAAACTCTCTGTTGTCGATTCTCCGTTTCGTCTTTCACTCAATTGATTACTTTTTACCACGAAATATCTTAGCTGGCAAACATTGTTTCATGATTTAATATAAATTCCTTCAGCTCTCGGAAAGCTTGGCCGCGGTGAGAGATGGAATTTTTCTCTTCGTCTGTCATCTCCGAAAAAGTACGATCATAATTCTGCGGCTGGAAGATCATGTCGTATGGCAGTCTGGGACGTAAAGTACCACGTGGTTCGGAGGTTATGAAACCGTGTGCTTGGCCGCTAAAAAGCCACTCTTCACCTTTTGGGGAGACCAGTGCGACGGCGGTTTCAAAGTAGGCTTGACGATCTTTCTCCGAGACACCCTCCAAGGCCGTCAAAATTTTGCCATAGAAATCTTCCGGACTTGGATTGTCGCCGGCAAAACGTTTACTATAGACTCCCGGCTCACCCTTGAGAACGGCGACACACAGGCCGGTATCATCGGCAAATGACCAGTGGCCCGTGACCTTAGCTACATAGCGAGCTTTAATAAGGGCATTGGCGGCAAAAGTCAAACCTGTTTCGGCGATATCTTCATTGAGGCCGATCTCTTCCGCGCCGACTATCTTCAGTGGCGCCATTATATTTTTCATTTCTGCTAGCTTACCGTGATTTTTGGAGGCAAAGATAAACATGATCACAATTACTGGTTAATGTATTTTATGGCCACTAAATTATAAACAGCGGCGGCCATGGCTATAGCGGTTATGAACAGCAGACTTAGATCATTTTTGAAATAAGGGACGTCTACCAGGCCGTGAATCATAACAGTTACAAAAAAAGCCGTCAAACCCACGGTGAGGGCGTAAATAAATTCACCTTCATGATGGTGAAGTGTTTTCCTACGGACATAAATCCTATGAAGCAAGAGACCGGTGGCCACCAGTAGCCAGATGAAAGCTAGTAGCCCTATTAAACCCAATTCGGTCCAAAAATTTAACAGCCAATTGTGTGGGTATAGGTAGATTTCCACCGGTTGCCAGCGACCATCGATGTTTATTCCGGCTTGATGATAGGGGGCGATAGCGACTTGGTAGTTGGCTAGGCCGCCGCCGCGCCAGGGGTTGGCCTGCAAAAGACTGATGGTTTCTGTCCATTGGGCTTGGCGGATTTGGCCGGAGAAGTCGGAAAGGGTCAATTTTTCCGTTAAACTCTGTCGGAGAGCGGGGTTTATTATTAGCAACATAATGCCTATTAGTACAAGCGCGGTGGCGGCGATGCGCGTTCTCTTTTGGGCTAGCATAATCAGTAGCACGCCAACGCCGAGGGCGACTAAGGCTCCCTCGCTACCGGCCCACCAAATTGTGAGCAAACAACCGACGAAGCCGACAATTTTCAATGTTAGTGCCAGCCAATTCTCTTTGAACCACAAACCGGCAAATAAAAGGGTGGCGATTGGTGCTAAGAGAAGTCCATTGGCGTTTGGATAGCCGAAAAAGGTTGTCACCCTTCTGTTTTCCGGGTCCAACCACATTGGATTGCTGATACCGAAGCCGGTCAACTTTTGCACCAAAGCGGCGATGAAGATAACGATTGATAAAGTCGCTAAAATATTTATAACAGTTTGTAGATGTTTTTTATCTCGAATCACGTACGCAAAGACCAGTAAGAAAATCACCGGTTCCAAGAAATAAGCTTTCCAAACACCGGCCGCACCGATGAGCGCGGGTGAGATCAGTGCCATAAGGGTGGCCGTTAACAAAAAAAATACCAGCGGCCAACGCAGTACGGTGGGGATAAGGTTGATCGGCGTAGTGCCGTTAATTTTTTTGAACCAGTGTGTAAAACTAAAATCCATTTCTTTATTAATGGCCACTTTGACAATCCAAATAATAAAAAGCAACAAAATCATGCCTTCCAGTAGGGTGAAGGGAATATTCAACAAAGAAAATCTAATCAAATAAGTAGGCAACAAGAGCAAGACCGCGTAAACACCATGACGCAGACTGCGCCAGCAGATGGCCACAAAGATTATATAAAATAGTAGCAACAAAAAAATCATCAGTTTGATTGACGAATAGATTTTAATTCGGCGATTATCTCTTTATTTATACCGCCGATACCATAGAGGGCGCCGAAGTAAACGACCGTACCAACAATCATACCCCAGATAACATGGAAGGAGGCGGTCAAATACAGCGCCATGCCCATGATGGCGCAGGCCAAAAGGACACGTCCCAAGTTGCGGAGATTGACACCGACATGGGAATGCTTGTAGCTGACATAAAACGCAAATATCATGTACAGCAATTCAATAAACACGGTGGCGCCGGCGGCGGCCCAATAGGAATACCGGGGAATAAAAACGAAGTAGAGAAAAAGCGCTATGGCCGCCGTTA
>JANLIN010000072.1 GCA_024654345.1 Candidatus Komeilibacteria bacterium | reverse complement strand
GGCGTGGGGAAACTCGTGCGCTGAGTGAACCTTTCTATGATCAATGATTTCGACCACCTTCGTCGGCGCTATGTTACCTTCAAGTCCGTTCAAATCACTCGCATCCACGATAATCAGCTCATCATAGTCATCACCATTCAATAAAGATTTAGGATAATTGAAGCCGAAACGATCAAAAATATATTTTGCCTCCGCGTGTGGCTCACCCATAATACCAGCTTCACAATTCTTACCGATTTTAGATAAAAACTCAGCGTAGCCGATCGCGCCGGCCACACCATCCAAGTCAGGATTCACGTAACAAGTGATGAGTACTGGCTTCATGATGAATCGAGTGTTATTTGAAAATTTGATAGGCATTACATTATTATTATAGCTCTGGACAAACAAAAAAAGAAGCGTAGATGTCTTCCTTTAAATTCATGTCATGATTACTCCTGTCAATCGCCAGCCAACTGCCGACAGCTAATGAGTTTAATCAAATCATTTCAACTCATATTCCCAACCCGGTTTCCAAGATTTCGTCTTTCGCCAATCCTCGGCCAATGCTTGTTTCCAGCTTTTACCCTTGAGAAGTACGTCAAGTGACAATTGTGGAGCCTTGTGGGCGACTATACCAACATGTTTACCATCGTAGTTCTTCTTTAGGAATTCCAAAAAGTCAGCTACCCGAGTTTTTACATCCACGTAGCTTTCACCTTCAGGAAAAGGCCTTAGGATACATTCCTCCTCCTGCATCGGCTCAACCATATCAGAAGACGCACCATTCAACTTTCCATAATTACATTCGCGAAGTCTCGCATCAGGAATGATTGTATAAATGCCCTTCCAGGCGAGTTTCGCGGAATCATGGGCACGTTTCAAATCAGAACAAAAAACTACATCAAACTTCTGTTTTTTGGTCTGATCTCTGAGCTCTATTGACTGTTTTACACCAAGCTCAGAAAGTTCGACATCTTTCCAGCCAGAAGAAATGTGTTGCTCGTTGTCAGTGGTGGTACCATGTACGAAATAAGTTATATTTATTGTCATAATTTTACTTTTTTAAACTGGATTCCCAGTCTTCAATTACCTTCAAGGCCGATTCTTCCATCTCCTTAATATGAACCAGCTCTATCGGATGTCGAGAAGCTTGGTTGATCTCATTGAGGTGGTGGTCGCCCTCGTAATGTATTATCGAAACTCTCTGACGAGAACAGGCATATACTATCTTAGGAATTGATGCCCAAAAAGAGGCCGCGTAACACATCAGGCATGGCTCAAGAGAAGAGTAAAGTATGACATCCTTCAGATCTCTATTTTGAAGCTTTTGACAGACTTCTCGAATTACAGCTACTTCCGCATGACTGGTAGGATCTTTGAGTTGTTTCCCATTACTGATTGCGGAAGCAACAATCTTTCCATTTTGAACAATAATAGCACCAACTGGAAAGGCTCCGACAGTAACAGATGTTTTTGATTTATCAATAGCAAGTTGTAGAAAATCTTTATTTTCCATAGGTTCTTGTTTGAGCATCTGGCGGAGAGAGTGGGAACGACTACGCTCTTACAGCTTCGTCAGTTAAAATTCCCCTAATCAATGTTATCTTCGAAGCTCGGTCAAAGGTGGCCTGCCACCCGAAGCTTTAGCGTAGGGTGGCGGAGAGGGTGGGATTTGTCGCGTCGCTTCGCTCCTTGCCCAGGGCAGCTCACAAACAGCCACTGGCTGTTTGTTCGACGTTCGCTTGCTCTGCCTCCGGCAGAGCGACTCACTACTGCCCGTTCGAATCCCACCTAATACTATGTAATCTTATCAATATTATGTTTATTTTAAGCCGCCCGTAGCTTTAGCGTAGGGTGGCGGAGAGGGTGGGATTCGAACCCACGGTACCTTGCGGTACGACGGTTTTCAAGACCGTTCGATTAAACCACTCTCGCACCTCTCCTCGTCGGAATTACGCTTAACCCGCCCGCGGCGGGCCCAAGTGTAATACTGCTTTAAGATAAATCTACTAATACTAAAATAATTGTTTATCCTTTTTTCCCAATGGAAAGAATTAACTTCACAACTTTTCTTGATTTAATCATGTTACTACTGTTGTCGGGCGGCAATGACACATATTTCTAAACTTGCACCCAGTGGTAAAGCACTCACTTCTACGGCGGCCCTTGTCGGTAATGGGTGTTTAAAAAAAGTACTATATGCTTTATTAAGAGCTGGGAGTTGTTTTAAATCAGTCATATAAATTTGCAAACTGATAACATCGTCCAGTTCTAGATTTGCGTCGTTTAAGATGTTTTTTATATTAACTATGACAACTTCAAGCTTCTCTTCGATAGTATCTCCAACCAATTCACCGGAAGTATTAACATGAATTTGACCTGACACATATACAAGCCCATTAAACTCATGAGCCCCTGAAAGCGGCGCACCTGTTTCCTGCGATGATCTATAAATTTTTCTCATATTTTTATAAGTAACCTAAGACCTCCTCACGGTACTCGGTTCTTCGAAGCTCAGTTACAGGTGGCCTGCCACCCGAAGCTTTAGCGTAGGGTGGCGGAGAGAGAGGGATTCGAACCCTCGCGCCGGTTTTAAGCCGACCTAACGGTTTAGCAAACCGTCCCCTTCAGCCTCTTGGGTACCTCTCCACGTCGTACTGCGTCTGCGCTGTTCCATCCCCCAGAACAAGTCTGGGTGATTCCACTGCTCAACGCAGTACTCCTCTATGTTTATCACTTAACCCGCCTGCGGCGGGCCCAAGTGATAAACATTTTAATTAATATCTCGTCTGTGCTCTATGCAAATGATCAGAATTGGCAAAAAGCTTTGGAAAGTATAATATGATTGTCTGCTATTGTCAATCTGGTTGTATAATACTATAATTCAAGCATCTATGGAGGAAAATAGAAACAATTATATCGATGGAAAATACGTCGGACAGACACTGATTGCCTGGGCCATACCTGAATATGAGCAATATGATCGCGGACGACTCTGGTATATCATTGCCGGCATTGTGGCCGCATTACTCTTAGTATACTCCTTTTTCTCGGCGAACGTACTATTTGGTCTAATCATAGTAATAGCCGGCGTAACAATATTTCTCATGGACCGACAGCGACCGGCGCTGATAGATTTGCATTTGACCACCAAAGGTATTATTGCCGGACAAAAATTCCACGATTATACCGAGATCAAAAGTTTTTATATAATCTACAATCCGGAGGAAATAAAGAAGTTATTTTTGGAGTTTCATTCCGTCCTCAAGCCCAGACTCAATATTGAGCTTGATGACCAAAATCCGAATGAGATCAGGACTCTGCTCAAACAGTATATTGAGGAGGATTTGGAAAAGGAAGAAGAGCCTCTCTCTGAGTCTCTGGGACGAATGTTCAAACTGTAATTATTGACAAAACCTTGTTTTTTCCCTAAACTTCTTATTGTTCTAAATAGGAAGTTATTTTTTTAGAATCTATTGCCCTTGTAGTTCAAAGGATAGAATGCGGGATTGCGGTTCCCGTGATCCAGGTTCGATTCCTGGCGAGGGCACCATCCTTCGCTCGCCAAGTCAGACTTGACGCAGCTACGGATGGCAAGCCATCCGTGTGAGCGTCAGCGAACAGAAGATGGTGTCCTCCCGTAGCTCGCTCTGGCGAGCGTAGGAGGACTACATTTACAGGCCACATCAGAAGTGACTCGTCAAGTCTGACTTGACTCGCCGCGGAAAACTTCGTGACTAATGCTAAGCTACCTATCAGAAAACAAGCCCTTACAGCTTGCTTTTTTGTTTCCAAAAATATTTACTTGATTACTTCTGTCCGCTTTAATTCCAGATAGCTTTCAAACACCGGCTGAAGGTTGGCTATCAATTCGTATTGATGGTAGTCGGCCGGATCAATCCACCGATACTCTGAGTGATCAGCACTGAGCTGAACACTGTCTGATTCGGCAACGCATTCAAAGAAAGTGCCGATGATCTGCCACTCCTCTCCTCTGACCTGTGGGCGCCACTCACCGACATAAAATGGCCGCCCGATTTTAACCCGCAGACCGGTCTCTTCCTCAATCTCTCTCAAGAGACTCTCCGCAAAAGCCTGCCCAGGCTCAATCCGCCCGCCCACGACGTCAAACAGACCGGCGTTGGTTCCGTCTTGATACTGTACTGATTCTTTCACGATCAGTACTTTATTTTCGTACATAATAAAGGCCTTTGTAGCCACAAATTGTTTATCTACCATACTCCAAAATTAAATATTGACAGGCGAAATTCAACGTTGTAAGATATTATAATATAAGAACTTTACATATAATTCTGAATAAATCAAATCGAGATTCCCTACTTAAGCCACAGGCGTAGATCCAAATACATCGTTATATTGGTTCGGGGAACAGCTCTAAACGGGTGGGTGTAGAAGCCTGCGCGCATTGCCTAACCTCGGGTTGTTGGACGCAATTATGATCAGCGCAGATGATCAACGGAGTAAAAAAATCCATTATTGAGGATCTTCGTATTAACGATCCAAAGAACTAGGTGCCGACGGGCATCGTGAGCTAAACAGAATTATGTGTTTTGAAACAGAGGCTCTATTAAACAGGGCCTCTTTTTTATTTCAACAAATCAAGATCACCTATCAATCCCTCTCTCACCGTTACCGGCGGTATCTTACTACGGATGGGGTAGTCTGCTTTGAGTTTACTGAATCGGTTTCGCAGATTTGTCAATCGATCAAGAATCATCTCATATTTTTCTTCACCCAATTCTAGCTTGGCCCTCTTACCCACTTTAAAATATACCTCCAAAAGAAATAATACACTTTCATAACATTCCATCCAGGAATTATCGGTCGTGGTAAATTCCCGTTCAATCTCCGACGGTGCAACTTTGATCAGCTCCTCAATCTCTTCCCGAAGGCCTTTTGGTTTTTCGAAATTTGGCATAATAATATTAACTAGCTGATTTATTTTTTTAAAATATCTGCTGTAATGTCAATCCGCGCATCAATAAAATTACCCTTTATATCGCCCTCCGAATTAATCCAGACTTGTTCAGGTATAAACTTGTAAATTCTTCTCGGTAAAAACCCTAGAAATTCTTCTGGTTTTCTTGTTTTCTTACTCTTTCTTGAATAAAGAAGTTTGAGTGATTTTATAATTTCGATTAAATCTTTAACTTCTAATTGACGAGCTATGCCCCGCATATACACCCCCGATCCCGTCCCCTCAGGAACCGTAGAATCATAAATTACAACAAATACCCTTTCATTATCTGCGATATTTTTGGAGTGCTGATTTTCTTTCCACGAAGCCCAGTAAAAATTGTATTCATTATCGAAAGCGGAATAGACTGGAGAATTCCAGGGCTGTCCACTTCTGTCACAAGTAGCAATTGTAATATACAAAATATCACTTATTACCTTCCTTGCTTTAACAATTAATTCCGGGTGGTTCATAATCTTTCATTATATAATTCAAAGGCCTTTAAAGCTTGGTTTTTCACATCAGCGGGCACGTAATCTTTATTTAGTTCATCCTTTTTAAACCATCTCCAGTTTGTTTGCTCCCTGTTTATCTTCAATTCATCCGGATTGACGGCCCGACAAATATAAAACAAAGCACAATGATCATGATCACCCACCACATGCACATTGACATAAAAAGGTGTGGCTAGGTTTTTTTTAACATTACCATCCAGCGGTAGATCGGCTTGATTCAATATCTCAATGTCTATCCCAATTTCTTCACCAATCTCGCGTCGCAAAGCTTGACAGGTGTTTCATTCGCATCAATATGACCACCCACCGGTAGCCATAAGCCAAGCTTGGTGTGATGGACTAATAATACCTTATTTTGATGAAAAATATAACCGGCCACTACTAAATCAGTTTTCATGTCTGGCTTTATAAAATTATAATGTGTAAAACGCCTATTTATAAATACTAACAGCTACACAATACCGTTAACCAACAAAAAGTCTTTTATTTTATGAAACATCTTTTCATGGCCGCTGGAGTCAGGGTGTAAACCATCGGGCAAATCTCTTAGACTCAGCACATCCAACATGTTCAGGAAAGGAACTTCTATATTGGCGCAAACATTTTCTAACGCCTCATTGTACTTTTCAACACTGTCATTTGTGTAGTATTTTGCATTAAAAGGCATCTTGTCTTCATCTACCATCGTCGGACCGATAAAAGCGATTGAACTGGAAAATAGTTTAGCCTCCACTGCTAACTGACGCAAATTACTTTGAAAGTTATCTATAGAAACCAACGGATTACTTTCAGTATTAATAAAACATGAATCATTAATACCGACAGCAAAAATAATGATCTGAGTTTTATTATTACGAGCGGCGCATTCGGGAGTAAATCTTTTTAACAACTCAACCGTGGTATCTCCCGAAACTCCTAAGTTATAAACACTGGTACCGACATGAGCAGTCTCAACATAGTGGCGAAGGCGATTAACCCATCCCCCACTTTCAACATCCGCCTTCCCCCAGGCAATACTATCACCAAAAATTGTTATTCTTTTAGTCATGCGGTTATCTTATTTTCTAAAAACGATACATACATTACCCATCAGCATCTTGATATTGAGGTAACGCACCACCCTGTCGTATACTCTGCTGAAAATACGGACGACCGGGAATTTATATAGATACCCAAAGGTATTCGGCCAGTATCTAATATCAATGGTAGTAAAAAAATTTTCAAAAATTGCGACAAACTCGCCAACGCTTTTATATGCATAATGAGTGGCATGTGCGTGACTTCCCTCACCTTTGCCTCTGATAAGCTGATGAAATTTTGTGGACGTATATCTGGATAAAATAAATTCTGGCGCGGCCGTATTTGGCAATGAAGTAATGAAATATCCCGAGGTTTTCAAGATCCGATGAATTTCCTTGGCGGCCATACCCAAATCGGCTACATGTTCTAAGACATAATTTGCAAAAGCAAGATCATATTCATCTGATTTTATTTCCGACATTGATTCCGCTGAGGCAATAAAGCATCGACCAACATTCGGGTGCTTTATTGAGCAATTGACGACATCCACGCGATCACTAATAAACCTATCACCCAGAAGGTTGAGAATGCCATCTTCGATGATAGCACTATCCCCCGCACCGACATTCAATATCTTTAGCCTGGCTAAATCAGCCCTCTCTCTGAGTATTTGCGCGACTTTTTTAATTAGATATATTTCGGCCGGAGTTTGCATGGTTTTTGAATGTGTAGTTTTTAAAAAGATAGCACGAGGATTAAATTAAGATAATGTAGCAACTGGAAAAGCGCCGCGAGGAAAGCTTTTATTTATCACAAATAATGATGGGTCGCTTCATCACCACAAAGGCATATGCTCATAATACTGGTAG
>JANLIN010000057.1 GCA_024654345.1 Candidatus Komeilibacteria bacterium | reverse complement strand
TCGGCGACATCCCTTTGATAATAGGAGCCACGGTCAGGAATACCAGTCTCGGCAAACCGCTTTATAATGGCGCCTATGTCCTACGTAGAGGATTGATTGAGTATCTGGAGACCAAGACGTTGTTACCGGAGTACGATGTTTTTGATGAACATAGATACTTCGAGCCCAAGTCAAACCATCGTGGACTATTTATCTACAAAGGTAAAAAAATAGGACTTTTGATCTGTGAAGACATTTGGCACGAAGATATGCGCGGTATTTATCGCCGTGATCCGATAGAGGAGTTGGAAATTATAAACCCGGACTTGGTTATAGCCATCAACGCTTCACCCTACTTTTGGGGCAAGGGCTCACATCGATTCGAATTGGTGAAGAAAATTGTCCAGCGATTGCAGTGTGACTTTGTTTATGCGAACCAAGTCGGTGCCAATGATGATCTGATTTTCGATGGTCGTAGCTTTGCCATCAACGCGGCCGGCCTTTGTGTTGGTGCCGCCAAATCTTTTGTGGAAGAAATAGCAGTTTTTGATACTGATGTAGAGACACAATTCAATTCTGACGAATCAAATCTAGGTGAACTGGAGGCGGCGCTGGTGTTGGGCGTCAGAGACTACATCGAAAAGCTAAAGATACCGGGAGTTGTCATCGCTTCTTCCGGAGGTATAGACTCAGCCTATGTCACCTACCTGGCAGTCAAGGCCTTGGGTGACGCCAGGGTAATGACCTACGGTATGCCTTCCAAATTTTCATCCGCCGGTAGTGTCAGCGATGCGCAACAGCTGGCGGCAAACCTGAAAATTCCCTATATTGAAATGCCGATCGGAGAGATTTATGCCGCTGTCGGTGACGTGTTTGGCAATCATTACGGATGGGAAGATGATACCATGGTCGTCGGCGATGTGACGGAGGAAAATGTGCAGGCCAGGATAAGAGGGTTACTGATTATGGCCGTTTCTAATCGAACGGGAAATATTGTCTTAAGTACCGGTAACAAATCAGAAATGTCTGTAGGGTACTGTACTTTGTACGGCGATATGTCTGGCGGCTTGGCCCCGATAGTTGATGTACCGAAAACATTAGTATATCGTTTGGCTTCGTATGCCAATCGAAACGGCGAAATTATCCCGGTCGATATCATTAACAAAGCGCCGTCCGCCGAATTGAGGCCCGGTCAAAAAGATACCGATTCATTGCCACCTTACGATATTCTTGATCCGATTTTACAACTGTACATAGAGCATGGAGAATCGGTAGAGGAAATAACCGCTCAGGGATATCCGCAGGAGTTAGTCAGCAAAGTGACCCGAATGGTAGATCGAAATGAATTCAAACGACGTCAGTCACCGGTTGGTCTGAAAGTAACTAGTAAGGCCTTCGGTAGTGGACGTCGACTACCCATAGTTTGCCGATAATAATGACCCAGCTCTTAATGATGAGCTGGGTTTTTTTATTGGTTGTATGAAGAATTTTGATCAAAGCCGGTCGTCTGCCACTCCGTCCAGTTGTATTTATCACTCTCGCCACGAAGGTAAAATCCGTCGATGCCGATATAGGTATTTTGGCTAATATTTGTCGTCGGTAAATTTTTATCCACCCATAGCAGATTAGCCGCAGCACGATCGGTGCGGATTAGATTGTTTTTTATGACCGATCGTGGTGAATTTTTAGTCTTGATGATTCCCCAACAGCCACCATAGACATTGTTGTTTTCGGCTACCAGAGTGGCTGTACCTTCTTTGATATTGAGCAAAGCGATGAGACTATTACATGTTTGTTTGGCGAGGATTTGATTTCCAGTCACGTCCATCGTGCCATGACTCTCCGTGATGTAGATTCCCTGAGAGTTAAATTTTTTTGGATTGTCCAGTGTGATGGTGTTACCGGTAATTTTACCATTGCTATCTTTGTAGATTTGAATGCCATCATTATGACCATTGGGTTCAGTGTTGGTGATTGTGATGTGATTATCTCGATAATGATTGAAACGACTGTTCTGTGAGTAAATACCGTCCGTTTGCGCCGTAGTGGAAGAAGGAGTGGTAATGATGTTGTTTGCCACCACTGTTTTTTCCGTATTGTGCAAATGAACACCGCCGTGGCCGGTGACGTGAATTTTGTTATTCAAGACGGATATATTGGTGGCGTGAGATACTTTTATTTGACCGCTGCCGGTGAAGTTTCGCAGGGTGAAATTTTCAATAATAACATTGGAGACGTCGGAGGCAATGATGCCGTTGGCGGTCTTCATCTGGCCATCGAGAACGGCCGGGCCGGAAATCACCACCGGTTTATCTGCTGTACCGCCGGTCGTGACCTTCAAACTTTGGCCATAAAAAGAACCTGATAGCTGAATTTTGTCGCCGGGTTTTATTTTGCTCCAATCAATCTCATCCAATCGTCCCCAGGCGGAGTGTGGCGAGCTACCGTCACCATCCTGACCGGCGGTAACAAAAAATGTATTTCCCTGAGTAGTCGTGACGGAGTAGGTGCTGGTGGTACTAATGGGCGTTGTGGCGGCGGCGGCCGGTGGGAATATGGGGATGGTGCTTAGATCACTGTTACTGATGCCCAGAGAATGGAAGCGCATCAACGCATAGGCCGCCGCCCCGTTCGGTAGGTAATGACGTTCACCCGTCCGCGGATGGACATACCAAGACTCACCCTGTGATTCCACCTGCAAAAGAATATAACCGCGCAGACGATTGGTTAAAGACAAATTGCCAACCGTGTTTGTGCCGGCAATTTTGATACCACTTAAGTCTTTATTCGTAATTCCCAAAGAATGGAAACGCATTAACGTAAAAGCGTCGTCACCGCTTTTCATATAAAGACGTTTTCCTTCCCGCGGTAGCACATACCAAGCTTCGCCGTGAGATTCCACTTGGAGAAGAATATTTCCTTTCAATCGATCGGCCACGGAAAAAGTCTGAGCGTTTAAGGACTGGATTGGTGTTACCAAACTCAATAGCAAGAGAATTATTAAAACTATATTATTTTTCATTTTTTTATAATAAGCGCCAGCAGGATACAGTGGATCAGAGAGAGAGTCAATCATTTTCTAATGCAGATTTAAGGGAAATAAAAAGAGCTGACATTGTTTGTCAGCTCGTGCTGTTAAAACTTTTCTCCGGTTGCATGAGTAAATAGTTTTTCCATTTTACTGTGCCGATCTGGGACAGCTCCTAAGTTTACTATTTTCATACCCTGAGATATCGAGTACAATAGAGCGCGCATCTTCTGTACAACTATTTTTTTAAGTTGAGCAATTTGTGGCTGCAAGGCTGTGTGAATGTTCTCGGCCACGTCGAATGTCTGATAAATATTGACCAACTCTTGTTCGTCGGCGATATTGTTGATTTTACTGATCAGACTATGCAAACTATTCATGGCGCTGGCAGACGGTTCGTTCTTAACTTCGATCAGTATGTTCTCTAAAGAATTCATATTTATTTATCCTTTTTTGTTTTACAAATGGTGGTTGGCGCAATTTACTGCCTGTCTCGGCGCAGAAAATTTCGACCTTTAGTTCTAAAGACTGTACTGCATCCAAAATCTTTTTAGCGACCGAGTAGTCTTTTAGTTCAAAAACGTTGTGTTCCATACCCTGAGTATCTTTTTTACTGAAGCTCTCAAGGAGGATGTCGTCACCGACAATAAACTCTCCAATAATTTTGTTGCTGCGAGGGTCAAGAGGCTCCGCGTACCAATGAGTTTTGTCATTCATGTCTATTCTCCTGTTAATTTACAATAATATGGGCACTTTAACTGTTAACAGCATTATTGTCAAGGCAGACTAAAAGTACCCGACCCAGCCGCTCACGAACGGCTGGGTCGGGTACTTTGCTAAGAAATCTACTCCGCTGTATATTGCAAACTTTTTGCCATGGTGCTGATTAGATTCTCATTTATTTCAGTTTGTGTTAGTGGCGCGTGCAAGACAAGGATGGCATAATCACTGTCACTGCGCTGACTGATATTGAAGACGTAGAAAGGACCTTGGACATCCTCGCTGGTTTCATCGCTGGCAAAATCTCTCGTTATCTGCGTTAGATAAATTTTTTCTCCGTTAACAAGGTTGTCACTACTAAAGTCTTCTCGACTGTCTATCCCCTCGCATTCTATTGAACCGGTCGGTCCGTCGGCGGCGCAGAGATTGCTAAGCGATTGGGTGACGAAGGATTGGAAATCGCCGTATTCTTGGTCGGAAAAGCTTGTCAGCACTCGAACTTCTGCTTCACTTTGGACAGAGTCTTCTTGTGGTAGTCCCACTACAACCATGTCGGCAGAATATTCTTCAATCGTTCGATCGGTAGGATAAGTGAAGGTATAGTTGTAGACTTCGTTGGTATAATCAAGACGCGGTGTTTCCGATGAATTGTTACTATTAATCGTTAGGAAAATAACTATTATTGCCAGCAGGAGTACAATTAAAATAATTTTTAGATCAAACTTTTTCATATAAAATTGCTTTATTGATTAAATATATTGGGCATTTATTTTATGATATCACATTTTTATTCAACCAATCGGTAGTTATTTCCTCCACTTCGGCGGCGCTGGTTGTTTGCATAAGCCGTACCCGTAGCTCTTTTGCCCCATCAAAGCCGTTGACGTAAGCTTTGTAATGTTTTTTCATGATAGCAAAATTTTTATGTGGTGCCAATAAAGTTTCAAAGAGCTTAGTGTGCTCTATCATGACGTTTAGTTTCTCTGTCAGAGTGACTTTTTTGTCCGGTGAAAAGAGCCAAGGATTACCGAAGATGGCTCTACCCAACATGATGCCATCGGCGCCGCTGGCGGCCGCTTTTTGTCGCGCGTCGGTCAGATCTTTCACATCGCCATTGCCGACAATCAAAACACCACTGTCTTTTGCGATCTCGACCGCTTGCTTTACCGTTTCCCATTTGGCCGGCACTTTACTCATCTCTTGGCGAGTACGGGCGTGGATTATTATGGCTGATGGCTTGGTTTCCAGAAGATTGGGCAGCCAAGTTTCCAATTCATTGGTTCGGTCTCCGATGCGCGTTTTGACGGAGACGGGAAGGTCGGCCGCCCCTTCTTTGGTAGCTTGAATAATCTCTTTGGCCAGTTGAGGATGCTTAATCAGGGCCGCGCCGGCACACTGTTTTTGGATATTTTTATCCGGACAACCCATATTGATGTCGATGCCATCGAAACCCAATGTCACGCATAATTCGGCTGCTATTTTGAAATTTTCCGGTTTGGATCCGAAAATCTGGGCGACGATTGGTCTTTCGGCGTCAGTGTATTTCAAGTCAATCAAAAGATTTTCTCGACCGGCAGAACATAAACCATCGACGGAAACGAATTCCGTATATAGAACGTCTGGTTTACCATATTTAGCAATGAGTCGGCGAAAGACCGCATCGGTGACGTCTGCCATCGGCGCGAGCATGAAGAAAGGTTTCGGTAGATTTTGCCAAAAGTTGGTGGTCATAAGCTTATGTTTTGTGCTAGCAGAGCTACTGGCGGGCATTTAAGGGAGCTCATATTCATATCATTTATTGAGTGGGCGGTCAATTTAAGCTATCGTTAAATTCATTTCTTGAGCTAGTTCATATACGAGGGCCGGGTAATCCGTCTCGATGGCATCTACGCCGGCCGCTAACAAAGCGCGTATCTCACTGCGTTTATTTATATTGGTGACTTTGATAATTGGGTTTGAACTACTATTTTCACGAAATTCTAAATCCTTTTTTATTATTCTATAGTAAGTGGTCCAACTGCCGATCGTTATTCGACGTGGTCTGACGGCAACGGCACAACGGCGTTGCGCTAAAGCGGCCGGTGTAATAGCACTGTAGGTGGCAGGATTAAGAACAATACCGATCGGGCTTTCGACGCTGAGAGTGAAGTTTAGAGAGGGGAAATATTTTTGACCATAATCCAATAATTCCGAAGGACATGATTCTATGTAAATGGTAAAGTGAGGATGATTTTTTTGCCACCAATCATTTATCTGGCGAAATATTTCCTCGGCTTCGGTCGTCTGTGTCCGCGGAATTTTAATCTCCAAAAAAATTGCTCTAAGTCGGGGCTGGTCTTTTGCCCACAAAAGAAAGTCATCTAACAATGGTATGGTGGCGCCGGCGGCAATATGACCGCGTTTTCTTTTGTAATCAAAATAATGCCTAAATTCCGCCAATGTCAGTTCGTGCACAGGCCGGCGCCAATATGGTTGTAAAGGCGGATAAGGTTTATATAGTGTAAAGGGCTCTAGTCCTGATTCGCGCAGTAATGCCACATATTCATTCGGATGCCAATCATGCCAAAGAAGCACCTGCTTATCAGCGGTAATAACCAAATCAGTTTCCAGGGCATTCGCTCCCTCGGCCAGGGCCAACACAAAGGAATCAAACGTATTTTCAATGGCCTTAGTCGGAGACCCACGGTGTCCGACAATCAACAATGGTTGGCTGGACCGGCGAAAACTGCGACGGGGTGCGCGGCGAAAATACTCCGCCAACCATTCATATATATTTCCTCTTAGTTTCATAGTCATAGGAACATTTTAGCAGTTTAAATGTTATTAGTACAAACCAACAGTAGCCACGGTTGCACAATCCGGAAGATTTAAGTATATTTGGGATATAATTAAAAAATTATAGTATGAAAGAGATAGATGTTTCGATCAGACAAGACACTCTTTCTCGGGCAAATAATCCAGAAAAGCCTCTATCGGCAGAACAACGAGGTCAAAAGCTCAAGCAGCTATTGGGAGATATTGCCTTGTTTATCAATCAGGAACTCAAACAAAACGTCGCCAGACCGGATCAGGCCGCCTTACTACATAATGACGGTACCTTGGATATGAAACAATGGCTTCATGTGAATGATGGGCCATACGCGAAAGAGGCGGAATACAAGGTACACTCGACTTTTGTTTTTAACAAGGAGCTGGAATTCAGTGGCCTCGCTCGCCAGAAGAGTCTATCGGACAATCCGCTGGTCCAAGAGCAGATGATATTGGAATATCACGAAAGCAAATTGCGGAAAGATGGAGAGCAGGCGGAAATGGCTATTACCGCTTTACTATATAAATTCCTGCGCGATGATTTTATCGTCGTCCGAAGTGCGAAGTACGATGATTATCATGCTGGCGTTGATATGTTGATCATAAACAAGAAAACGGGTGAAGTAGTCTGCGGCTTTGATGAGGTGACAGACACTAGCGATGGGAAAAGATTGAAAAAGAAACAGAACAAGGTCATCGATATGGCCTTGCAAGGAGGAGCGGAAGTTAAATATGGGCTTACCTTTGTAAAACAGCAACTCGATAAACCCATGCGTCTGGTCAAAACAGATCTCAATAATTTACCCACCTTCTACCTGCCGATCAGCAAGGAAGACTTGCGTTTATTACTGAACAACATGAATTATAATATTTATGAAGAGCCGTCGGAGACAGAGTGTGAAATTTACCAGAAGATGTTAGGCTATCTGCGGACGCAGGTAAATGCTTTACAGAGTCGGGTCATGCCGACGACGATTAGTCGACACATAAAAAACTTCGGGAATATGCTAACTGAATTAGAGCAGAAATTTTATGACCAGGTTTAAAGTATTAGTAATATATGGCTCTGTCCGTGATGACCGTCAAGGAATTAAGGCGGCTCGTTTTATGGTCCGACAAGGCAAGGATTATGGCTGGGAGACGGAGTTGATTGACCCCTTGGATTACGACTTACCCCTGTTGCGAAAAATGTACAAGGAATACGAAGAGGCCGATCTGCCACCCAAGCTAAAACTGCTACAGCAGAAAGTAGCGGCCGCGGACGGATATATAATAGTCAGTGGCGAGTACAATCACAGCATACCGCCGGCACTTTCCAATCTACTTGATCACTTTCTGGAAGAATATGCCCGTAAACCGTCAGCGATTGTGAGCTATTCTAACGGCGGGTTTGGCGGTGTGCGGGCGGCTATGCAACTACGCGTTATGTTGGCGGAACTAGGTATGAGTAGCATCCCCACTATTCTGCCGATACCGCTGGTTCAAGACGCTTTTACGGAAGATGGTGCGCCGGCAGATTTTGATAAAGAGAAGAAGTTGAAACAGTTTTTGGATGAATTTGCTTGGTATTTACAAGCGTTGAAAAATGCCAGAAACCAAGGTCCTCCATCTAAAGGCTGACACAACGCAAGGGGCTGGGTCGGGTACTGTTTTGTATAGGGGGAAAACTATTTTTTTGTATCAGCTGAATTAGAGTCAAAGCTAGGGCGCGTATCAGACTGTATCCTCATAGTTTGCCATCCTAGAAATGCCAGACGCTTCGAGAAAGTCAAAGGACTAACCATCCTCCATGCGCTTGACATCCCCCTTTTCTTATGATAGCATCAATTGATTATTTCTTTAATAACTAAATTAAAATACTCATAAATTTCAAGGAGTAAAAAAAATGAAATCGTCTTCATCAGCATCGACGTGGTCGGTGCTTACTTTGATATCTCTTTTTATAGCTTTTGTTGTGTGTTATCCACTGGACGGCGCATTCACGCTTAAAGGTGAATTTGCACAGGGTTTTTTCATCTTCATCTGGGCTTCTGTAGTATTGTATCTTGCCACTATCTTAATAAATGAGGGAATGCCTAAAAAAAGTTATAATGACTGTGTGCCAGGATTTTTTATTGGCTCACTATATATTTTTTTTCATTCCATGATTGCTGATATTGGATTGTTTGAAATTTTCCATTTTTTCTTTGTTTTATGCGTAGAAATTATTTTTGCTGCGACAGTTTATGGAATATCCATGCTCATGCAAAAAAATCAGTACACATGAATAAGAGTTACTACTTAGGCGGGGCGGTGGGCGTGTGTGTTTTTGTGGCTTTGGCAATAGTATTATTTCGGCCAGATCCCTTTATTATCTACGCTCTCAGCGTCACCGGCATCATTACTTTGTTCTTGGTCATTGGCTTAATTTTGATTTCAAGGGGTCAAACCAGGAAAATCATCTAAGAAAATAAAACACTCGCTAATAAACGAGTGTTTTTTTATTGGAGCTTCAAAAACCTAGCGACCTTTTTTAATATCAATCACCACCACTTCATTATTTGACCCGAGTCGTAAGGGCGGTCCCCAGGTACCGACGCCGGGGCTGATATACATGTGTTTATCATCCTTAGAGTAGTAGCCTACCAGCTGTTTGTAGTAAAAATATTCAATCCAGTTGAGTGGCCAGACTTGTCCGGCATGGGTGTGACCGGCAACTACCAAATTAATAGGAGTATCAACCCATTCACTAAAATCTCTGGGCTCATGGACTACTAAAATATTCAGGGGCACTTTCGCTAAATTGAGATTTTGGATCGCCTGCGTATATTTATTCCTTTTATCGGTTTCATAGTAACCAATACCTGATATTTGTACACCATTATCAGGTTGAACAGTTTGGTCATGAAGAATGTTAATGCCGGTGTCAGTTAATAATTGCCTATATTTTTTTTCGTCACCATATGTTTCATGATTGCCTATGGTGTAGTAAACCGGTGCCCGAAGATCTTTAAGGGGAGTAAATGTGTCACTATCCACTTGGCCTGAGCCATCAATCAAGTCACCGGCAAATAAAATGAAGTCGGGTTGGGCGTCATTTGTTCTTTTTACAACCTCGCGCAACCAATCATCGCGATTGACGGCCCCGATATGAGTGTCCGCCAATAGGACAATTCTTAAATCTCGCGGTGCTTCCGGTATGCTTATGGTGGCGAAACGAGTCGTCATCCTCGCTCCGTTAATCAAGCCAAAGACTGTTAGAATAAGCGCCAGGAATATGGAAGCATAACCAACTTCAAGAGGAAGGGGAAATACCAGTTTAAGTACGAAATAGATAAAAAAAACACCGAAACTAATCCACACCAGTCCGTAGTAGGCGCTGGCTAGGATGTAAAATATCTGTGTCGTCTTATTCCACAACGCCTGTGCTAAAATTCCACTGGTAACAAAGCAGAGAGCCAAAATAATGAGTAAAATATGCCACTTGTTGGTAATGGCAAAATCAAAAATATTCCTCAGCTGATGTAGGATAAATAGCTCAAACAAATAAAAAACTGTGGAGAAAATAAGACCAAAGATGATGAATCCCATGTTTCGTTTAGCTTAGATATTTTTCCGAGTCATTGGAAGCATTCTATCATAAATATAGACAAACAAAAATCCCCATCGCTGAGGATAATTGTTTTTGATTGGAAATCGATTATGCCGCTTTTTCCACATCTTTATTGTTCTTTTTGAGAACCATTTTCGCGGATTTATTCTTTACATACGATTCTTCGATCAATCTTTGCACTTTTTGTCGGTGCTTTCTTTTTTCGTCTTGACTCAGGCGGCGCCACTTGTTACCAGGTACAAAATTATTTTTGAGTACCTGATGATGAGCGTAAGGTAGCCATAATTTATTCCGGCTGACAAGTTCTGTAACTTCATCTTCAGAGTCATCGGCATTGGCGATCTCTGATATTTTTTCGTACCATTCATCCTCAGAGAGATCAGTATAATCAGGCAGATCCTCAATCGGAATAAAAGCGTTACCTTTTCGCAAATCGTTTTTGTATTCAAACTCTTCCATCAACTGGTCATCTTCCACGCCGGCGCGAGAGTTTTCAGAATCTTCAAGTCTTTCATTGATTTCTTTGTTTGTTCTTTCGTCTTTTCGTTCTTTGCCATACGGGCTGTAGGCACCGCCACCTTCTTTGATGATGGGGCGATCGGACTCGGGGTTCTTTTTCTCCTGATGGGGGTTCTCGGGTTTAAATCTGAACATATTTGTAATATAATGATTAAATTATCTTCTGACAAGATTATACCACGTGCGCTCGCGGCTGAAAAATTGCTATTTATAACGGGCAATTCCTGAAACTAATAGATGAGAACTTCGGTGTTTGTTTGTGCCCACCAGTATAGGTGTTCCATATCTTTGTAGGCGACGTTGACACAACCATGACTCATGGGACGCCCGAAATTGTTGTGCCAATAGGCGCCGTGGATATAGTAGCCGTATTGTTTAATGGTGAAGAGAAGATTCCATTTTGTATTAGGATAATCGTAGCCCGGTCCGCGGTAGTGTTTAAGGGGAAACTTTTTCATAACTTTAAACTCTCCCTTGGGGGTTGGCAAAGATGCGATACCGCCGGAGATGAGAAAGGAGTCGAGTTTTTTATCGTCAAAGAAATAAGTAAGTCGCTGCTCTTTCAAATTCACTTCAATTCTTTTTTCTAGCTGTACCGGTTTGGGGTTGCGAGGGTCAAAGCCGGCCGCCACTTCGGTGCCGTCCAAATATAAATCACCGTCGCTATCGGGATCCATCAGACCGGTTTCCATGATCAGCTCCCAAGCATCATTTAAATAGTCATCATCGGAATCAACTTCTATCAGCCTTTTGCCGGCCTGTCGCGGCGAGTATTCCTGAGCAATCTCTTGGCCATCACTAAAACCATCACCATCGGTATCGGCCACAGTCGGATCAGTAAAAAATATATTTATTTCATCATCATCTGTCAGCCCATCCCCGTCGGCATCAGTGGCGGCTTGAACGGCCAGCCACGGAACAATTATAAGTATGGATAACAAAATAATTAGCTTTGGTAGTAGTCTCATATATATATTATAGCAAAAGATGGTCGCATTTCATGCAACCATCATTTTTTTAAGCTTGTTATCCAGTTTTTGAATCGCTCTGGGCAAATCAAGAAATTTGTCTATTATCTGATCCTCATTGGCGCCGGCTTCCAAAAACATATCTTTGGTTATGTATTTTGAGGTGATCCCGATGAAATTAATGCCGGCTGCTTGCGCGGCCACATAGTCATACTTGACGGTGTCACCTACATATACTATTTGTTCTCTGGTCACACCGGCTGCTTGCGCGGTGTTTAGACACAAATCAAATACCCTAGGATCCGGTTTATGAAAAGGATGGCAGTCGCGACTTTGCATCTTATAGAACAAGGATGTTTTGAATTTACCATAGGCAAGCTCCTTTTCCAGCGATATCATATCACGGCTTGTGATCAGGCCGAGCATATAGCGACTAGCCAGATAACTCAACACGCCAT
>JANLIN010000044.1 GCA_024654345.1 Candidatus Komeilibacteria bacterium | reverse complement strand
CAGTGTCTTCGGTTCATAAATATTGAGCAAAAACATTACCGAACCAAATAGTATCTGCGCCCACAAGAATAAGAAATATATCCGCGAAAGATTGATCTTACCGTTTTTTTGGTCACTAAGCTTTATAAGGGCAGCATTTTCCGACATGATCCGTGAAGTGGAGTCCAAAATACCAAGCTGTGTCTGAAAAAGCATTATACCGACGCCTAGCAGAAACAAAGCCCCAACCAGCGGTCCTAATTCACCCCCAATAATGTCACCTTCCGCCAAGACAAAGTTTATTCCACTGGCGATGTTCTCTGTGCCAAAGGCCGTACTGTGTGCCAACAACATCAGCATCAACATTGACACTATACCTACAAGCCAAAAAACAAGGGCGTGCTCCAAACTAACCCGCCGCCACCACTGATGGAATCTTTTTAAATTTCCCGGTGTGAGAGCGAAGTCCGTTCCTTCGAGTTGTATCTCCTGCGACACTTTCACGTCAGTGAATAAGCCTTTAATTTTCTGTGCGTACAGTCCCATACCATATCCTTTTTCCTTAACATAAATAGACTGTGTCAGATTGAGATTTCCACCGGCCCCCGAATAAGCAAAGGCCGCTAAAAAAGCAGCCAAACTGATCCCCTCCGGAATAAAAACAAAACCCTGGCCGCGTCCGATCAGTCCTTGCCACAAGGCCGACCAATCAGCTTGTGTCGCCAAAATTACCGCCAGTACAAAAATAAACGGCACTCCAATAATAATGATAGTCCGCGTCAATTTTTCCATCAGGGTGTAAACCGTTTTGCCTGAACTGATGATCAAACCAATCGTCACTAACATGCCCAAAGCCAACCATTTGAAATTCGCCAATCCCAGTAAGGTGGCTATTACCTGCGCTGAGGCCGCTATTATCCCCGGCAGACCAAAGCCGACAAAAGTGGAAACGATAAACCAGTAGGGTGCCCAACGAAATATTTTGCCAAGCCCCACAAATACACTCTCGCCTCTGACCAGCGCGTACCGCTCTATTTCCATGTTAATAAAATACTGGAAAGTTATTCCCAGTAAAGCGGCCCAAGCCAGCCCCAAACCATAGTTAGTAGTCAGATACGGCCATAGGATCACCTCTCCCGATCCCAAACCCATAGCCAAAATGATGAAACTGGGGCCAATCAACTTGCGCAGCGGTAAGGCCGCAGGAAATTCTTTGACTGCTTTTTTCTTTTCCATAATAACTGCATTATAGCAAAATTTGTTAATCTTGCCCTAACCCAAGTATAATACATTTGTATTACGAAATGTTCTAATAAGTGTAACAACAAAAATCATGCATCAATTACCATCACTACCTTACTCGTACGATTCCTTGGCGCCTCACATTGACGCGCTAACAATGGAAATCCATCACACAAAACATCATCAAGCTTATGTTGACAAGCTCAATAGCGCTCTGGAAAAATATCCCGATCTGCAGGATAAATCCATTGAGGAACTGCTACGTGATCTGAATAATTTGCCGATCGACGACAAAGACAAAATGGCCATCAGGAACAATGGCGGTGGTCATGCCAACCACTCGCTCTTTTGGAATATAATGAGTCCCAACAAATCAGTTGAAGAAGATTTAAAATCAGAAATCGAATCAACTTTTGGATCGGTGGACGAATTCAAAGAGAAATTCGCCGCCGCCGCTCTGGGAAGGTTTGGCAGTGGCTGGGCCTGGCTCGTACGTGACCAGAATGATCAACTGTCCGTCTACTCAACTGCCAATCAAGATTCACCCTACATGGACGGCTATACACCTCTCATCGGACTTGATGTCTGGGAACACGCCTACTATCTGAAATATCAAAATAAGCGGGCAGAATACATTGAAAACTGGTGGAATGTTTTGAAAGTTTTATAGAAGAAATTTTAAAGATGAGAAAATGACTACCCTGCTCCAAAATTAAACACTCTTTGAGGAAAAATTAGGCTAGTGTTAGGTGAAAATAATTAGCCAAAACAGGGGTCGAACCTCTAATTAGAGGTTCGACCCCTGTTTTGAGTTGGAGCCAGGTCATCTACGCCCTCCGTTTTTTGACTCTTGACCCGACTGGACAGCTATAGTAACCTATTGTCACTTAGTAATTTAACAAAAAAAACGGAGGCTTAATGATTAAGCAAATTGAACTTGATTTTGACGGTACAACAATTTTATCGACTGAAACCGGTATCGAGGGATTGATCAATACGGCCAAAAAAATCGGCCTTACCCCACCTTCTCCTTTTTTTCTAGGAGAGAATTGGGGGGCTCAGCTGGAAGAGCTGGTTGATATGGTCGAAAAAGAGTATCAGTGGCCAGCGGGCGCAGCAACAAAATTGTGCCAAGCCTTTGACGTGTTTTGCTTCTCCGAACCACGTCATTCTCTACCCGAAAACGTCCATGGCGTGTTGAGTTATCTGGCTAGTCGCTATATGCT
>JANLIN010000025.1 GCA_024654345.1 Candidatus Komeilibacteria bacterium | reverse complement strand
GCCATGCTGAACCGCCTTCTTTTGCTGAGAATTTAGCTTCGTACCGGAAGATTTATCCATGACCTTATTATAGCAAGAGGTGTGGAAGGGTGGAAGCGCTGAGATGAAGCGCCGAAGCGAGGAAGGAGGCGTTGAATCAAATCCTCACCCCCGACCCCTCTCTCCGTCGAGTTTGACTCGACGAGGGAGGGGGTGAGGCGGAGATTCAGGGTAAGGATTTGATTGGAGGTCACCTTCACTTCCTCACCCCCCTCATCCCTGCCAACGATAAGCATTCTGTAAGGCGAGTCGGTAGTTGCTTAACCCCTGTAGTGCCTTACCCGCCCAACGACCCAGGCGGTCAAGCAGGCTAAAATCTTCCAATAATAATATTCGCTTTGGTTGTTTCAGGAATATTAAACCGAGGAGTTGGTCGTTGCTCAAAACCGGTAAAATATACTCATACGGTAGCTCACCATTGTTAGACTTGCCTTTCCTTTCTTTTCCGGCCAACATCAACTCCTCCCGACCGATTGTCTTCAACGCTGCTGCGGAGTGCTTAATGGCATTTTTCATAGCATCGGCCGTCAAGACCGGCGCCGCTTGGCTGTTAAAGAGCCAGCGGTGGGGTTGAATTTCATTATTGATCTCTAGCCAGTGGATCTCGGTAAACTTGTACAACTTTTGCAGTCGTTCCACTACCGTCATAATGATAGTACTGCGGTCATGGATCATTGGCGCGTGAAATGTGGCGGAAGATAAGCGACGGGTTTCTTCATACTTACGCGCTTTCTTGAAAATAAATTTATCCACGCCTTGAATAACCGCATGGTACACCGGCCGCACAAATAATGACCAACCGGCTAATAAAATAATGGCGGAGATGTTGAAAGGTGAGTCAAAGAAGTCAGACAGCCAGATTAATACGCAGTAAGATCCACCAACCAAAACCAGCGTCAGCACCATAATAACCAACTGCCTGGCGGCGTATTTGATCCCCAAAAATCTATATTTCAAACAGGCCCAGCCGGCAAAAAGCGGAAATATAATGCCGCCAATATAGCTGATAGGCACGACGGCGATACCATAAGCCGGTAAATAGCCGATCGATGCCAGAAGCACGGAAATCAACAGTGCCGCCATGACATAGCCAGTTTGCTGACGCTTCACACTGGCCGGCAATGATTCAAAATATTTATACAACTCCCACAAACCAATGGTGATAATGCTGGCGAAAAAAATGAGGAAATAATGATGCCACAAGCGTGCGTAGCTATAAGCTCCCCACTCGTAATAAAAAACACCGTCTATAAATGACGGCTGGTGGGAGAGTATAAAGAAAGCAAGGGCCAGTAAATAGGCGGCGCGGCGGATAAGGCGGCGAGACCCACCTCCCGGGCTCCCGCTAAACAGCAAAGAAAAATGATAGAACAGTGCCGGTAAAAAAATCACTCCTGAATAGATGACTCGTGTCCATCTTGTTATTTCAGAGGCGGTGGCACTATTTAATAAATAGTAACTTCCCCCGAACCACAAAAAATAGGCAACGGCGATAAGAAAAAAAATCTGGTTCAAACGCCGTCGTGGATTGGCGTTGATGACAAACAGAGCCAAGGCCGCGATCAGAATCGTGCAAAAAATAAGGTAATACTGGGTTAATAGCTGGATAGTCATGGTCGGCTATCAATGATGACGTTTTAACTTAGCATAGGGCTAAATCAGTGTCAAATTGATATTTTTGAGTATGTTAAGGTGAAAGGGTTATTTACCGCCGTCTTGATGTAAGAGAAATTGTTTATAATAGGGGATATATTGAGAATAAGAGAATCACTGCGCCGTCTCAGTAACGCTGAATAAAACCGGAGGTGTCCGGGCTTCTATATAGAAGCCCGG
>JANLIN010000021.1 GCA_024654345.1 Candidatus Komeilibacteria bacterium | reverse complement strand
AGGCTTTTTGCGCCCGATACCATCCGAATTTCACGTTATGACGAATCCAAGCGACAATGGCTGGTTTTACCGACCGTGATCGCGGCTGAGGGCACGGCCACGGCCCTATTTGAACGTCTGGGCTACTATCGTTTGGTCGGTTCAGTGAGCGGCTGGGAAGCAAAGCTGTCGGATGGTGTATATCGTCTGCCTAATAGCTCCAAACTTTATTTGGTAGAGGATGATATCCGTCATTATGTTTCGACAGCGGTTATTCTTGAATCCTGGCGGTATAAATTATCAGAGGCAAGAGTAAATTTCGATTTAAATCGAGTACCCTTGGGTACTGACTTGAAGTATCGTGACGGTACACTGGTGAAAGCGGGCGCGGCCACTTACTATTTTATTACCGAGGGGCGGAGACGGTTGTTCATGAATCGCAGTATCATGTCGGCAATGGGCTATACGGATGAGCAGGCTTTGCCAATAGAATTAGACGAGCTCGTTTCGTATCCGGAGGGGCGCTCTATCGTTGAGCCGACTTCCAAGCCCAATGGCGCACTGTTTAAATATTCAGATAGCGCCAAAGTTTATCGCCTTGAAAATGGTCGCAAACGCTGGATAGTTGATGAGTCAGCCTTCAATAAAAATCGGTATCGATGGGAAATGATCATTACCGCGCCCCTACTGGAGATTTATCCGGACGGAGAGCCGATTATTTAGACCGTCTCAAATTAAACATGGAATGAATTAAGACGCGTCGGGCCGCGTCTTAATTGTTTCTCTGAGAGAAAGAGAGACAGGCGGACCGTTTCGATATTTCGACTGATTATGTTATAATAACCTCCATGAAAACTGTTCAACCAGGTAGATTAATAACGACCACTGTCATTTTGACGACCTTTCTTTTTTTACCACTAGTCGTTATCGCCAAAACACCAAATGATCCATCTTACGAACAACAGTATTATCTGGATAGTATTGGGGCGCCGGCTGTCTGGGAGTACACCACCGGCTCTAGAGACATAGTGGTAGCGGTGATAGATACCGGAGTTGACATCAATCATCCCGACTTATACAAAAATATTTGGCGTAATCAGGGAGAAATTCCCGATGATGGGATTGATAATGATAACAATGGCTACGCCGATGATATCAACGGCTGGAACTTCGTCTTCGAAAATAATAGTGTTACACCGCAGTTTGATAATGAGTACTCAGAGGCCGGCCTTCAGCACGGAACGCTGGTGGCGGGCGTTATTGGCGCACTGGGGAACAATGATTTTGGGATCACCGGTTTAAATTGGGAGGTCGCCATCATGCCACTAATAGCTCTGGACGGACTGGGTAGCGGCAACATGGTGGATGTCACGCAGGCTATCAATTATGCGGTGAATAATGGCGCTCATATTATAAACTTGTCTTTGGTCGGAACAGTCAATGATGTAGGTTTGGTAGCGGCGGTGCAAAACGCGTACAATCGTGGTGTCATGGTAGTCAGTGCCGCCGGCAATGAGACAGTGGGGGATAACAACGAAGATCATAGTATCAATCTTGATTTGGCGGCGCGTTATCCGTTGTGCGTGGATAACAACAGTTCAGTACAGCAAATCATAGGTGTTGGTTCGATTGATAAAAATAATAAGAAATCACTTTTTTCCAACTACGGCAGTAGTTGCGTCGACATTGTGGCGCCGGGGGAGGGATTCTACGGATTGCGTGTTTATGATCCGGTCCGATCGGAATGGCGCACAAAATTTGGCGGTACCTGGTCCGGCACATCTTTGGCGACCCCGCTTGTTTCCGGCAGCTTAGCTTTACTCAAATCCTACAAACGCGACCTTGAGCCGGTGCAATTGTACGAGACTTTGTTTAACCAGGCCGTTAATATTGATGAGTTCAACAGCTCTTATGTCGGAAAACTGGGGGCTGGTGGGCTGAATATTGCCGGTGCTATGGATGCTATTAAGCAGTTGGGGCCAATCTCCGGGCGAATAATAGCGGCGCCTCAGACCGGCGGTGAAGTTGCCAAAGTATATATCCATAGCACGTCTGGTGATGAAATAGCCTCTTTCATCCCTTTTGCTGACTATCAGGGGGCAATATTGGTCAGCAAAGTCAGTGATCAAGGTAGAGATCTGATAGCGGTGGCAAAAAAAGCCAGCGTGGATGAGATTATTCTTTTTGATATGGACGGGCTATTAGTGCGATCTGTATCCTTAACTATGGGTTATAATGCCATCAAGCTCTTATCCTTTCCGGGGAGAA
Organism: Candidatus Komeilibacteria bacterium; assembly: GCA_024654345.1. Classification (GTDB taxonomy): domain Bacteria; phylum Patescibacteriota; class Patescibacteriia; order UBA1558; family UBA1558; genus JANLIN01. The sequence continues at coordinate 8,735 of JANLIN010000021.1, read as the reverse complement.
TAGGCATATTGACTTCCGACAATGAGCTAAACATTTTCACGTTGGACGGTGATAAACTCAACGATATCGGTTTTGATAAAAATCTTCGCGATCTTACCATTGGCGATATTGACGATGATGGTTATCATGAAATCATAGCCTTGACGATGAGTAAGGTGGACATATACAACCAACTTGGTGTCCACGATGGGGGCTTCGCCGTGGACAAGAGTATTGGCTTCATCAGCGTGACGACCGATAAGCTAGTCGGTGGGGCCGCCAGCGGTGAGGCGCCTTACGTTTTTGTCTATGACTCAGCTGGCCAGAAGCTAGCTCAGTGGCTGGCTTACAATGATAATTTCCGGGGCGGGGTGATGCCCAGCGCGCAAACCAACGGTCTCACTACCGGTCCCGGTAAAACCGGCGGCCCGCACATCCGCACTTATGATTTTATAGGCAATTTACAAACAGAGTTCTTTACTCTTAACAAAATTAATACCGGTGGAGTCAATGTGGCAATGGTTGATTAACAAAATTTATAAACGCTTCTATCAAGTTTTTTGGCAGGGGGTAAGATTTGCTGTGGTCGGACTTTTTAACACCATCCTGGACTATGCCATTTACATCGGTTTAACGCGCTTTACCGTTTATTTTGCCGAGCATTGGTTATTGGCGAATATTATTTCTTTTGCTTTCGGTGTCACCAGTAGCTATTTCCTCAATCGTCATTTCACTTTTAGTGACACCGACACGAAACGTAGTTTCCGGCAGTTTTCCCAGTATATACTGGTAATGGTGATGGGTAGTTTCGTCATCGTCCAAGGCATATTTTACGTGGCCGTCAGTACTTTTGAAGTCTATGATCTGGTGGCCAAAGCCCTGGGTATACTATTTGGCTTCGTTTGGAATTTTGTGGTGGCGCGTCGCTGGATATTCAAAATTAAGTAATATTTTCATCATTAAACCTACTATATGCCCAAGAAAGTAATTTTTGATCAGAAAAATATTGTTGTGGTCGGGGGGGCCGGTTTTTTAGGCTCTCATCTTTGTGAGAGAATGGTACGAGACAATAAGGTTATTTGCATCGATAATTTCAGCACCGGCACAGTTGATAACATTCGTTTTTTGATGCAATTACCCAACTTCCGTTTCATAAAGCATGATATCACACAGCCGCTAAATCTGGAGGAAATTCTAGATTTGGCCGATTTCAAAATTGAGTTTCAAGGTATTCAAGAAATCTATAATCTGGCTTGTCCTACCTCAGCCAAAAATTTTGACAGTCTAGTCATCCATACACTTGATGCGAATTCCTTGGGGATGAAGAATATCTTGGAAATGACGCGTCTATACGAAGCTAAACTTCTTCACTTCTCCTCCGCCGTAGTCTACGGTAGTCGGCCCGACAATGAAGAAACTTTCCCCGAGGATTATAACGGTTTAGTTGATTTCGTCTCTCCCCGCGCGTGCTATGACGAGGGTAAAAGATTCGCCGAGACAATGGCGGTCACGTATCGCAATTTTTATGACCTATCCATTAGCATCGCCCGTGTCTTTCGCACCTACGGCCCGAAGATGCCTTTGAATGACGGTCAGATGATTCCGGATTTTATAGTCAACGCCCTGGACAACAAAGATCTGATCATTTACGGTGACGATAAATTCACCACCTCTTTGACATATGTGGACGATATTGTCGATGGGTTATTCAAAATAGTGGAGCAAGATACGCCGGGTATTTTCAACCTCGGTAGTGACCGGAGCTATCGTTTAGGCGAGGTGGCGCAAAAAATTATCGCCCTGACAAATTCACAGTCCAAGATCATCTTCAAGGATCCCTTGCGCTTCATGACTCCGCTGGGGAATCCCGATATCAGCAAAGCGCGGCGTGAGCTACAGTGGTTTCCGGTGATTGACCTGGAGGAAGGTTTGGCTAAAACCATTGACTATACCAAAGCCAATAAATTGATTATCAAGGGCTAAGAAGCTCGCATTCTGATTATGAAACATTCTGATATTTATATTATTATTCCGGCGTACAATGAGGGACAGCGATTGGCAGGGGTATTGGATAAACTATCTTCTTATGATTATGCGGTGATTGTGGTTGATGATGGGTCGGTTGATGACACTAGACAGGTCGCTGATAAATATCAATTTGCCGAGGTAATCAGTCACCCGATCAATTGCGGCATGGGGGCGGCCTTGCAGACCGGCAATGAACAAGCGCTTCGTCGTGGTGCCCGCTATATCGTTCATTTTGACGCTGATGGACAGATGAGTGCCGCAGATATTTCTGCTATGACAGACCCACTGTTACGCGGTCAGATTGATGTCACTATTGGCTCGCGGTTCAAAGGCCATAAAATCAATATCCCGTGGTTTAAAAGGTATGCGATTTTACCGGTGGCGCGCATCTTGACGTGGTTGATGACCGGCCTATGGCTCAGTGATGCGCACAATGGTTTTCGCGCTTTGACGGCCGCGGTGGCGCAGGAGCTAAATATCCAGCAAGACCGGATGGCCCATCATACGGAGATCACGGAGAAGATCAAACGCTATGGCTGGCGCTGGCGGGAAGTTCCGGTAAATATCACTTATCATGAGTTTGGACAGGGGGTAGTAGGCGGTTTCCGAATTTTGCTGGATGTCTTTATAAGTAAATTAAAATAAGCTTGCGTATTAATTAGATAAAAATTATCGGGCCGATTATGCTTATACAACTACTGGTTACATTATTCATAGTATTATCAATCGTCAGTTTGATCACGCGTCGTCAACGCGGTCAAATTGGCAATGCCGGCTTTATTGGTTGGGGGCTTTTATGGATTTTGATCGGAGTAGCTTTTTGGCTACCGGATACCACCAGTTTCCTGGCTAATATGGTAGGTATAGGGCGTGGTGTTGATTTAGCCGTTTACATTGCGATTGTCGTATTATTCTATTTACTTTTCCGTTTATCTTTGCAAATAAAACAACAGCAAACTCAAATCACTCTCTTGGCTAGAAAAATAGCATTACAGGAAAAACAACCTCATGATACCGATTAGTAGCACCGCCATAATAATAGTTACATTCAACGGGCGCTTGTATTTGGAGAAACTGTTACCATCGCTGATAACTTCCGGCATTGAACAGCGGCAGATTTACGTGATTGATAATAACTCTAAAGATGATACAGTGACTTTCATAAAAGCCAGCTACCCTGATATTCAACTCTCTCAGCCACAGCGCAATACCGGTTTCGCGGAAGGCAATAATATCGGTCTGAGGAAGGCGATTGACGACGGTTATGAATTTTTGATGCTTCTAAACCAAGACACGGTGGTGACGGACAACTGGTTACCTCCTTTATTATCCACCATGGCGGAAGAGCAAACGGTGGCCGCGGTCCAACCATTACTGCTGTTGTACAAAGATCAGAAGCGAGTGAATACGAGCGGTAATGTCATTCATTATTTGGGATTTGGGTATGGTCGTGACAGTGGACGACCACTCGCCGAACTAAATTTAACAGCCTCCCCAATCAATTACGCCTCCGGCGCGGCGGTGCTATTACGAGCCGCTGTGTTCAAGAAGCTGGATATGTTTGGTGAGGAGATGTTTATGTACCTCGAGGATTTGGATTTGGGTTGGCGTCTCTGGCTGGCCGGGTATGAGTGTCGCCTGCAACCGGCATCAATCGTTTATCACCAATACGAATTTAATCGCAGTATCAGGCAGGTGTATTATTTTGAAAGAAACCGTTGGCTATGTTTACTGCAAAATTATAAACCATCCACCATTCTGCTTTTGGCACCGGCTTTGTTACTCATGGAGTTGGGCCAACTTGTCTACGCTCTGAAGAACAAATGGTTCCTGAAGAAAATTATTAGTTATTTTTATTTTGCGGATCCGGTCAATTGGGCTTTGATCCAAAAGCGTCGTCGACAAGTGCGGAAGATCAGACGCCGCTCCGATAGTGAAATGGTGGAAATGTTTAGCGGGCATATACTTTTTCAGGAGATAAACAGTCCATTGTTACTGTATATAGCCAATCCTTTTTTTAACATTTATCAAAAGCTGGTGCTGATTTTTATAAGTCGGGACGTCTAGCTGTAAATACCGGTCGTAATGAAAAATAAGCCAAAAATAGCGCACGTCGTTTGCACTTTTCCGCCCTATCAAGGTGGTATGGGTAATGTCGCACGGGAAAACTGTCGCTTACTAGCCGAGCGTGGCTATGATGTCACCTTGTTCACGCCACGGTATCGTTATTTGGCTGACGTGTCGGAGAGAGAGGAAAAAGACGGTTTCAAAATTTTCCGCTTCAAAACTCTTATCGAATCCGGGAACGCCGCGCTGGTACCACAAGTTGTCTGGCTACTTCGTAAATATGATGTCATTCACCTGCATTACCCCTTTTATGGAGCTGGTATTTTTGTCGGTCTCGCCAAAATCATCGGGCCCGCCAAACTGGTCGTGCACTATCATATGGATAATATTGCTACTGGCGCCAAAAATGTATTCTTTCGTGGCTACCGTGCCTTGATCCTGCCCCAATTACTGAAATTGGCTGATAAAGTGGTGGTTCATTCCCGCGACTATGCCTTCAATTGCTATGGCTCTTGGTGGCTAAAATTTTTCGCACACAAACTGGTTGAGATTCCTAATGGTGTTGACACAAACAGTTTTACACCACTACCCAATTACAAAGATAAATTTCTAAAAAAACCGAAACAGTTATTATTTGTCGGCGGTCTTGATAAAGCTCATTATTTCAAAGGGGTTGATATATTATTGCAAGCGGTATCCAAACTAAGGCACCAGGATTGGCTACTAGATATTGTGGGTGGGGGAGAGTTGTTGGAGGACTATAGAAATAAGGCTCATCTTTTGGGTCTGAAGAACAAAGTGCTATTTCCAGGCCGGGCGGACGATCCGAGGTTACGAGAGTTTTACAGAAATGCTTATTTAACCATTTTGCCTTCCTTTACTCGGGGCGAAGCGTTCGGAATGGTACTTATCGAGTCAATGTCGAGCGGGACACCGGTACTCACGACGAATTTACCGGGAGTGAGGGTGGTAGTTGATGATCAGATAAATGGTCTACTTGCCAAGCCGGGTGATGCAGAAGATTTGCGTAGCAAACTTGATTATCTTTTAACTCATTCGTCTGCTCTGACCGACATGGCCACCGGCGGGCTGGAAAAAGCCCGTCAATACTATGACTGGCAAATAATAGGCGATAAGCTCGCTTCTCTTTATGAAAATTTGCTTTCTTAACAGTTTTTTCAGTCCCGACAATCGTGGTGGAGCAGAGATGATAGTTAATTCTCTCGCTGTTTTTTTGACTCGTCAGGGACATGACGTCGTTGTCATCTGCACAGCTCTGGATGGCCACCACGTCAGCGAAACGGTGACAGCGGAAGGCGCTGAAATTATCGTCCATCGACTGGCCAGTCATAATATAGCCCCCTATGGCCAAATAGGCTCGGTAGCGCCAATTTTGAAGCCCTTATGGCATATCAGGGATATGTTTAACGGTACCCAAGCCCGAGAAGTGACCGCTCTGGTCTCTGCCTTGGCGCCGGATCTGATATGGACGCACAATCTCAAGGGGCTGAGTTATACCGTGTTACGCCATCTTAAAGCGACAAAAATACCAATCTATAGCCATATCCATGATATACAATTTGCTGTCCCTAGTGGCCTACTAAATTTGGAGAAAGTCGATAGCTTTAATCTCGTTCATTTTGTATACCGACAGATTATTAAGACGGTTTTGCCCCAGACGGGTGTGCAGTGGATATTTCCCTCGCGCTGGCTACTCGCTTTTTATCAAACTTATGGACTCTTTAAGCACGATGTTCAAGTTTCTCCCAATCCGCTACCGACGATAAACTTAGCTCCGTCGCTGAAAGTCGCCAACCGACGCGTAAATGTATATTACGCCGGTCAACTAGAAGAACATAAGGGGTTGTCGGATCTCTTGACCGTCGCTAGCGAAAATTGGTTTGAACAAAAAGCAGACTTATTTATTGCGGGGGAGGGGAGCAGACGCGCCCTGGTCACGAAACTGGCCAATAGGTGCGGCCACATCTCTTATCTTGGACTTTTGCCACTGGCCAGATTAGTTAACGAATTGAGAAACAACGCCGACTTGGTAATTGTGCCGTCGCGGTGCCTTGAAAACCAACCGACTATCATCAGCCTGGCACTGGCGCTTAAAATTCCGGTACTGGCTAGCGCCAGTGGTGGCATACCAGAAATGATTGGGGAAACAAATGGTTTACTCTTTAAACCGGGCAGTGTGGATGACTTACGCCGACAATTACAAATAACGCTGTCAATGGATTTGACGGCGTATAAAAAAAATATCGTTTGCCCTAACCCAACGTCAGATGAGTATCTGGCCAAGCTGTTCAAAACCTTGCCCTAACCACCTCCGTACTCAAAGATATAGACCTTCTCAGCAATGGAATGCCAACTAGTGGCATTTTTTTTATGATCTTCCACTACCTCTTTAAAACCATCCCAATAATTATTGATGACAAAATAGATCGTATCGGCACCAGTCTCTACTGCCACTGACTTTATTATCTCGGGTATTGGACGAGTGCGATACGCCAGCTGTAAATAGGCATCGTAGAGCGGGGAACTGGTGGGTAGAGGGTAATAAAAATGGTTATTATGATAGTAGAGAAATCCGTATTTCTCCAAAGCGGCGGCGGCCACGGCCTGATTGGCCAATACCACATAGTTGCCAGATTCCTGCCGGTCATTAATATAGGTTACACCGTCATAATCATAACGTGACGTATTGATATACTTATTGTAAACATACGGGTCACGTCGCGGATAGGATAGATAGAAGGAGCTTCCCAAAACAGCCATGAATATTAACAAGGAAAATAAGCGCGTATAAAAGGAGTTTTTTAAGGCTAATTGCCATAATTGCGCCACCGCCATCAAAATCAAAGGAAGAAGGAAAAGCCAAGCCAGATCCAATAAGCGCGTGGTGTAATTAAGTTGCTCATAATTTATGAGAAAGTCAAAACGGAATAAATATTTGAATATAAAGTAATTTATAACCAGTACCGTGAACATGATAGGGTAAATTATAAATTGCTTCAGACGACGATGACGCCAGAGGTAAACCATGCCGACAGCGGCCAGCCCCAACAACAAAAGCGGCAATAAGCGACTGTAGAAATATATTGAGTCAAACAGGGAAACAAACTCTGACCACCGGAAAAAACCGGCCGCCCATTCACCCAATGTTCGGTAAGTATTATTGTAACCCAGTCTGACAGCGTGTTGACTGATAATATTATTAAGAATAAACAAAGCGGGTAGCGTTAGACAACTCAGCAAATAAACCTGCCAAAAGACAATCTTTTTCAAAACCGGTCGCCACCGATGTTGCCACTCGAAGCCGTTCAAATAGATAAATAGGAGAAAAAATACGGCGGGAATGCCAGCCAAAGGATGTATCGCTAAGGCCGCTATCGCCAGCAAACTCAAAATACCCAAATCGATGCGATCGCTCATCAAATGACCAAGCGCAATAAAAATCATGAGCAATACCAAAAGGTTTGCCAATCCCTGAGGCGTAGTAAAAATGAAAGAGGAGAAGGGGATAATAAGAATTACCAGCGGTAGCAAAGCTGTCACCGCTCGCGGCAAGAAGAAATTCAGTTTGAAAACATGGTAAGTCACAATCGGTACAAACAGAGAGGTTAGAATCGGCACCAACCACTGATTGAGAAAGGCTAAAGAGACGTTGAACAGATAGTGCAATGTGATAACGAGAGAATATTGCCCCAAATAGTAAAAGGGTCGTGGTGTAATAGTACCGGTCTCAAAAATAATTCTCTCGGTGGCGAGGTGAATAAAGGGATCAAAACCAAACCCCAACTGATAAACTGCCACTGCCAAAGTTGTCAGTCCCAAAAAAAGCCCCATTATCACAAGGAGTGACCATTTGGAGCGAAGAGAGTAAAGGAGCGCCAAACCGCTCAACATCCACGCTACCCACACCCAGCCGAAGGCGGCATCGACCAATTGCCAAGGGGATGTAATCGCCTCGGCTGTCCGAAGATCAAGGTATTGAAGCGCCAGCCAATAGGACAGTGCCAGCCAAATTATCGCCACTCCGACACGCCCGGGGTGAAATTTAGCTCGCCAATTGATTTTTTCCCAGGCCAATGAAAAGTCATCCCAGTTGATCAGTGGTAGGAAAGTAATAAACGCTAGTATGCCAATCAGTGACCAAATATTTAGCTGCCAAATAAAAATCAAGATCGCTCCCAGAATTATGATAAGACTCAGCACGGACAGTAGCCCCTTGGCAAACTTATCCAGAGAGGACTCCGATTTGCTCAATCTTTGCCCATAGAGAACTGCCAAATAGATCAGCCAGGGCAAACTAAACCAGATGGGATTTAATTCCCGCCACAGAAAAAAGCCGGTCGCGACGATAAAGAAGATCGCGAGACAACTGTGAATTGTCTTGGTAAACATTATTTGCATGGCTATATTTTACCATAAATATGCGTCATTCAGCAGGGGGAGGTGACACTAATACTTCTGCCGAATATGGGTATAATCTGTTATAATACAAACCATGAAGATTTTAACTCGCCAATCAGTCAAGGAGCCTTATACCTGGTCGGTGGTTTTGTTTTGCATTATTTTTTTCTTTATCTACTCTTGGTTGCCGTGGCAGACCGGCGGTCAATGGGGGACTGATGATAAATTAATATTTAATTCGC
>JANLIN010000130.1 GCA_024654345.1 Candidatus Komeilibacteria bacterium | reverse complement strand
GTGCGATGTTCATTAATTTGAGCTAGCGCTTGCAGGCGTTCGGGGCGGATGAGATCCTTACGCAACTCCTGCGGAGTTGCTCAGGAATACGGGGTGGGGCGGAGCATAGTTCGCTTTAGCGTTCAGGAATACGGGGGCGAGAGCTGATTCGGAATGAGGGGGAGTCCCGCGCGGTCGATTGAAATTTCCGTATTCACGAGGCATGAACCGAGCACAGCTCGGTTCAGGGCGTAGTGATCTCCATAGGCACGGACGACACCAGTACCGATGTGTACACTGTCGACTGTTTTAAAAGGTGCCTATAGTCGCGCCGTTTGAGGGCACACCCGGCCTTAGGTCTTAGGTCATGGGCACCCAACACCAAAGACCAAATACCGTCACCCCACAGCAGTCTCAATAACCCATCCCTCCGGACTTCAAAACTCCCACGGCGATCGATATCCAGTGCTCTACCTCAATCTCCTGTGCCCGCACGGTTTCTTTATAGCCCAGCTTTACTAAAAATTTAGCCACCTTATTCTTATCCAGTCCGAGACTGGAAGATAGATTATTGACTAGTTTCTTCCGCTTACCGGCAAAGCCAGCTCTGATGACTCCCCACATGGCTTTATCGGTCAGCCGGTACTTATCGAGAAGAGCTTGATTATGATGATCAATCGTTATTTTAATAATGGCGCTATCCACTTTTGGTGACGGGTAAAAACAGCTCTTATCAACCAAACGAATAATTTCCGCTTGGCCATAAAACTGGACACTGATGGCCAGTCGGCTCAGCTCACCCGCCGGGGCGATAATTCTTTCGGCCACTTCCTTCTGCACCATCAAAACCATGTCCGTCGGCGGGCAAGGCGAGGTGATCATGCTATGGAGAAGTTTGGCCGTGATTTGATACGGAATGTTGGCTATTAAACGAAATCGTCCCTGAAAAGCCTCTTGCAACTCACAGTTGTTCAGTTGTAAGGCGTCCTGCCAGCGCAGTGACAGTCTTTCGTTATTAACCGCTAACACCTTGAGTAGTGGCTCCAATCGCTGGTCATTTTCGATGGCCACGACTCGTGCCCCCGCCGCCAGCAGTCTTTCTGTCAAAATACCGAGCCCGGGGCCGATCTCCAACACCGCCTCATTTTCCCGCACCGCCGCCACCTGCATAATATCATCAAGGACCGATTCATCTATCAGAAAATTCTGACCCGAAAGATGTCGTGGGGATAGATTATATTTTTTTAGCAGTAGCTTTGTTTGATCCAAAAGATTGCTCATTGAGGAATATTTAAAATAAATATCACGAGGCTACAGTCTGGTGTAGAGAAGAGTTATCCCGGCCGCCAATATGAAAATAATGTAGAAAGGCAGTAATCCACCCGCGAATATGAAGAGTAGTAAATAAACAGCTACACAGGCCAGCAGTTTTCCGACCGCCAGACTCATCTCAAAAAATATGACTGAATTCATGACCGTGTGGTTCTTCGCGTTTTCATAAGTAATAGCGGTCAAGGGTATCGAAACCACATTTTTGGAAATGGAAGAGAATACATCCACGAAGAAGATTGTGATCGGCAATTTGGTAACCAGCCGAAAAAGCCAGGAAGCCGCGTACAACCAGGCCCCCAGACGCAATACTTTCCGCTTATCCTCTTCATCGGTCATGCGGCCGATAGTCAAAGTCATCACGGCGGTTATCAAAGTGGACAAAGCGATCAGCCACCCGATGGAAAGATAGCTACTCAAGAAAAGCGAGATAAAAATCGGCCAGATTACCAGCACGATTAATTCTTCACCAAAACCAACGTAGGCCCAAAAAGCACGACGATTTTTTTTATCAAACAAGCGACGCAAAGAATAGTCATAGTTAACATCAGCCGGCTTTACTTTCTCTTTTGTGATCAACATCGGAATATTTGATACCAAAAATAGCACCGCCACAATTACAAAGAGCACTTGGAATCCCCAGATCGATAGTACCCACCCACCGACGGCCGGTCCGATGACGAACATCAATGAATTCATTATACTGATGGTACTAATTTCTCTTCCCTCCTCTTTGTCATCCGAGTATTTGGCAAAATTGGCGTGATAAGCCGGCCAGTAGAGAGATTTTTGAATCCCGTAAATCAAGGGTGTGATATAAAAAAATATATGATGCGCTTCGATCAGGTACATGGCCGCGTAAAGAAATATCCAAGCGATCGTACCGAAAAAAATCCCCGGTTCATAGCCAATCCTTTCTGCTATCTTCCCTCCCAG
>JANLIN010000112.1 GCA_024654345.1 Candidatus Komeilibacteria bacterium | reverse complement strand
AATAATTGATAATTTAAGCATGATGATCGTTTAGAATGCGACAGAGCGATTGATAAAGCCCTTCATTTTTCAGTAATTCCGCGTGAGTGCCACGCTGTACAATCCGCCCTTTGTCCAGGACTATTATCAAATCGGCGTGGATAACGGTGGATAGACGGTGCGCGATGATAAGCTGCATCACCATTGGCCTTTTACGTCTTATTTTTTTCACGGTGTCAGTAATTTTGTTTTCGGTAAGAGAATCCAAGCTACTGGTGGCCTCATCAAATATCAAAAGGTCTGGATTGCGGAGTAGAGCCCGCGCTATAGCGAGACGCTGTTTTTCTCCACCGGATAGCTTAATTCCACCCTCGCCTATTTTGGTATCCAAACCGCCATCTCCTCGATGAAGTATGTGATCTACCTCGGCGTGTCTTAAGGCTTCAATGCATTGTTCGTCGGTGGCTTGTGGCTTCACAAAAAGCAAGTTCTCGCGGATAGTACCGGCAAATAGCTGTGTATCTTGCGCGACCAGACCGATGCGGCGGCGGTAATCAGATCTATTTATTCGTTGTAAATCATGACCGTTGATATGGATGGCTCCTTGATCAGGTTTGTATAGTCCTACCAGCAGTTTAACGACAGTTGTTTTACCGGCTCCGGAAGGACCGACAAAGGCCATAGTTTGACCTGGTTGGAGTGACAAATCTATATTGGCTACCGATTCTTTTTTGTTTGTCTCCTCGTGCCGGAAAAAAACATTTTTGAATTCGATAGAAGAAATTTTCTCAAAGTCCACCGGCTGGGTGGGTTGCGGTTCGGGTGGCAGATTTAAGATCAAATCAAGCTCCGCGGCGCTGGCTTCCGACTCCCTCTGTTTGGTCACCAGTTGGCCAAGCTGAGACAGAGGATTGAAGATAAGGAAAGAGTAAAAAAGGAGGGTGAAGAATTCCCCGAGGGTTATGCTTTGCAAGAACATGAGATAAAACATCAGCATCATTATAATAGCTCGTAAGGCATTTATGAGGGTCCCCTGAATAAAGCTGAGCGTGCGCACCATCTTCACTTTTTTCACCTCCAGCTCCAATATTTGATCATTAACGTTATTTAAACGGTCAATCTCTTGTATTTCCAGACCGAGGCTTTTTACCAGCTCCACATTACGCAGGGTTTCGGTAGTGGATCCGGCCAGCTCGGCGGTTTCTCGGACTATATTTTGTTGAACATCCTTAAGACGTCGACTAATGACTGAGGTGGCAAATCCCAATAAAGGAATTAATAGAAAATAAGTTAAACCAATGGACCAGTGGACGGTGAAGGCGTAGGTTAGTACGAATAATATTCCGATCAGAGAGAAGAACAGATTATTTACAGCCAGATCTATAAGTTGTTCGATATCTAGTCTTGCCTTTGACATCTTCTCTAAAATCTCACCGGAGCGGCGATCGGCAAAGGTTTTATAAGGGAGAGAGAAAGCATGTTTAACGCTATCACCGTACATGTTTGCCCCCAAGCGTTTACTGGTGACATTGACGAAATAGTCCTGCACGTTTTTTGCAATTCGTGAAACCAAGGACACGCCAACATAGGCGGCTAGAAGCAATAAAACACCACTAATAAAATCTGCCCGTGGGATTTGTTCAATACGCGTGGCATACTTATCAATCAAAATCCGGAAGATTTGCGGATCAAGCAGGGAGAAAACCTGATTTATGGTAGCAAAAATAAGTGCTAAAGTTAGCACTTTTCGTTGCTTTTTGAGATATTGCCAGATTAGCTTCATTCAGATGTATTATAACAAAAAAATCTTGAGCTGTTGTGTTTAGTCATGAGAATTGAGATATTCGTACAAGGGCGCGTAAAGATCGTCTTTTGGATGGATACGAAGTTCAGAGCGTGTTATTCGTTCTATAAACTCCACCGGGGCATTTTCGATAATCGCGAGTGGTCTTTGTTCATTACCTTCTCCCATGGTCAAAACTGCGGCAGCGGCTATACTGTCGGCAACATTTGTTTGAGAGAAATGCAGTTCTCTGCCAAATAGATCCTTTTTACCACGGTAATTTCTTTTACCTTTTATTCCAGCATAGCCGAGGGCTACTCCGCTTATGCCAGACCGAAAGGGCAAAGAGCGGCTATCGGTTATCAAGACGCCAAACTCTTTCAGTTTGTAAAACTTCATTAGATGTTTCCTTAGTTTAGTGGCGCTTAGAAACGAGTCTTTAGGCAGTAGCAAAATTTTATCACCGGCATTTGACTCGTCTATACCGGCTGAAGCCATCACATCATTACCTTTCACACATATCCAGGCGTATTTTCCCTTGATTGCAATATCGCTCTCTGCTTTTATTAGTGATTCTTTATTTAAGACATCTCCTATTCGACCCTCAGCCACAGAAACTATTTTAGATGTGACAACCAAGACCGATTTGTTGGGTATTTTCGGAATATGTCGGGTGATAAATTCGATCAAACTTTGCGACGGAGTATATATTGCTGTTTTGATGGCGGTTACTTTCATATATTAATTATAGCAATGTCTACTAAAAAACACCCGTGGGGGTGAGGAAGTAAGGAGGTAAAGAGGCGAGAAGGCGGTGAAGCGAGAAATCGAGTTGGGAGTGATTTATTGTAGCTCGCCACTGTTGAGGCTGTATCACGGCCGAAACCACGAGCGAGTTTTGACGCTAGTCAAAGCGAGTCGAACAACTATCGCCTGTGCTGGAACTACACACATCTGCCCTCGGCTTCGTTCGCCGCGGCGAACTTCGCTCGGGACACCACTCGACTCGTTTCAATCCTTCGACGGTTGAGGCCGTACAACGGCCGAAACCACGAGCGAGTTTTGACGCTAGTCAAAGCGAGTCGAACAACTATCGCCTGTGCTGGAACTACACTCATCTGCCCCTCGGCTTCGTTCGCCGCGGCGAACTTCGCTCGGGACACCACTCGACTCGTTTCAATCCTTCTACGGTTGAGGCCGTACAACGGCCGAAACCACGAGCGAGTTTTGACGCTAGTCAAAGCGAGTCGAGTGGTGGAGACAGGCGGATTCGAACCGCCGACCTCCTGCTTGCAAAGCAGGCGTTCTAACCAGCTGAACTATGTCCCCATGCTAGATTTTTTTCTACTTACCGTATCTACGGCACCAGTGGACTAACAAGACCCTCCATGAACCCACTGTAAAGACCGGTGATTAGCAAAAAACCAAAGAAAATTATCAGTATACCGATTAGTTTGTAAAATAAGCGACTTCCTCCTTCCGTACCCAAGTGCCGTTCGGCCCACTCTACGGAGCCAAAAAAGCCATACCACCCCTCCGTTTTCCAGACCATGGTGAAGCCGACGAATATGAGTATAATACCGATAAAAAATTTCATAACTATCTCATTTATAGCCTCTATATTTTATCAGGAACTACCAATAATGGCTAATTATTGCATATAAAAGAGGATTGTTCATAAAGATCATGATGACGACAATCCTCTTTTATATGCAAACAGCTTTACATCTTCGCTGATGTGAGAAAAATCTTAAATCAATTACGGTGGTAAGTACCAAAACTAGACCTTTTTACCATTCGACTCGTTTGGATTGATTGATGGTTAAGGCCGTACAACGCCCGAAATCACGAGCAAGTCAAGTCTGACTTGACGAGCGATTTCGCTAATGTAGTCCGCCTACGCTGAAGCTTCGGCGGACACACCACCCTTCGTTCGCTAACGCTCACTAGGATGGCTTCGCCATCCGTAGCTCGCAGAGCGACCTTCCGAATGTAGTCCCCCTACGCTCGTTCCGAGCTTTGGCGGGACATCCTTCGCTAGCTGCTCCTTTTCGGATGGCCTTGTCATCCGAAGCTCGCAGAGCGAAGGATGGTGGGCATACTTGGACTCGAACCAAGGACCTTTCGGATGTAAACCGAACGCTCTAACCAACTGAGCTATATGCCCTATTATGGTGCGGACGAGAGGACTCGAACCTCCACCCCCTTGCGGGGACCAGCCCCTCAAGCTGGCGTGTCTACCAATTCCACCACGACCGCACGTCAGAGTCGATGCTCCCCGTTCCGTCCCTCAGGCTAAGCCTGAGTGCCTCCACTTGAGTCGCATCGCCTCTTCCTCTTATCTCTTTCACTTAACTCCTCGCTTACGCTCGGGGCCCAAGTAAAAGAGATTTTTGTTACTTCAATTTGTCGATGCTCCCCGTTTCATCTCCTGGAACAAGTCCGGGTGATTCCGCTTCCAGCCAAAGGCTGGTCCGCCTCTGGCGTGAGACTCAGGGCGCCTCCTTGTCAATCCGTAGTTCGCCGTGGCGAACGAAGGATGACTCCTCTTAGGTTTATCACTTAACCCGCCTGCGGCGGGCCCAAGTGATAAACATTATTTTATACTATTTACGTCTGTCTCAGGGCATCTATAGGTGTTCACACCGAACCCGAGCGAAGTTCGCCGTGGCGAACGAAGCGAGTGGTTCGGTGTGATAAACGCCAGTCGATTTAAATCTAACTGGCGTTCACCATTGAGTATAAAAAGAACCTGAAATTAACGCAATATTTTCTCCTTCAACCGTGTCTTGTATTCGCGCAGATAGTAAAGCTTACTGCGACGGACCTTTGCTTCACGAATAGCTTCAATCTTTGTCACATTCGGTGAATGAAGAGGAAAAATCTTTTCGACGCCAAAGCCGTCTGTGACTTTTCGAACCGTCAAAGTGGCACCGGCTTCACGACCGTGCTTTATGGCAATAATACGGCCTTCAAAAATCTGTATTCTTTCCTTTTCCTCACCTTTGGCGTTCTTTTCTCTAATTTTTTGGTGCACTCTGACAACTTGCCCGGGTTTCAGTTCGGGAAGCTTGGCGGCGGTTACCTCTTCAATCTTTGCATCTTCGGTTGCTGAATTTTCCTGTGGAGTCAGATCAGCCATCGCTTCCGAGGGGGATTTTGAGCTCTCAGTGGGAGTCGGATCAAGTACCTCTTTTTCCTCCGAATTTGGCTGTATTTTTGGATCGACGGACATACAAACAGAATGTTTAATATTTAAGACCCCTGTATTTTAGTGGAAAAAAGCGTACAAGTCAAGAGCGGCGACTTTGTATGAAAGAGACTATTTCTTGAACCGCTTCCTCAAGCCTGTTTTCTCTGTTTATTACCAATAAGTCTGCAATTTCTCGTCCTTTTCGGATCTCGGAATTTGCCTCCGCCAGGCGGACGTGAATATCACGTTCAAGCGCTTTGGGTCTACTCATAAGCCTGGCTTTGAGCTGGTCTTGAGATTCGGGTAGGATAAATATTGCGTTTGCTTCGGGCATTGCCGTTTTGATTGTCTCCATCCCCTTTATATCGTTGACCAGCAATACACTTTGTCCGCTATTTATTCTTTCTCTAATATCTCCGGCGGCCGTTCCGTACAGCTTTGTGTAATTTTCGGCCCACTCAATAAAGAAATTGTTGGTCACCTTCCGTTTAAAGTCATCTTCACTGATAAAATTGTAGTGAACGCCGTTTTCTTCACCGGGTCGCATTGCCCGACTGGTGTATGTCACCGCTCTTTTTAGATCCGGCATTATATTTAGCAGATTTAAAGCAATTGTGGTTTTACCGACGGCCGAGGGGCCGCTTAATATAAATAGATGCCCTTTTTTCATTTGATAGTGGTTAGAAATTCTTGCAGATCAAGGGGAAGAGGCGCGATAAATTCCGCCGGTTTACCGTCTGGCATGACTATCCTCATCTTTTCGGCGTGCAAAAATATACGATCCAGGTTAACCGGTTTGGTAATACCTTTGTTTAAATAGAGAGTATCGCCGACCAAGCTGTGTCCGATAGCGTTGAAATGGACGCGTATCTGATTGGTGCGGCCGGTGATAAGCTTAACTTCAACGAGAGTATAATTTATAAACTGCTGTTTCACAATGTACTCTGTGATAGCTGTCCGGCCGCCCTGTTCACGGGAATGAGCCGCCATCTTGCCGCTGGTAGACGAGCGGCTGATCGGTAAATCAATTCGGCCTTCCAAATTCTCCAGCGCTCCGTAAACCAGCGCCACGTAGGTCTTATCGATGTGACGCAATTTAAATTCTTTTTTCAAATAATCATAATAGTCCAGATTTAAGGGGATGATCATTATTCCGGAAACATCCTTGTCCAGACGATGTACCAAGCCCGGACGGGACGGATCCTCACCCAGTTTCAAGGCGGCGGGAAAGTTATTCTCCAGCCAGTCAACCAAAGTTTGTTCATAACTTGTTTCGGTAGGATGGACCAATAGACCGGCTGGTTTTTCTATCACCACGTAATCTTCAGTTTGTTTGATGACGCGTACCAGGCCAAGTAACTCACTGACTTCAATTTTTCTCGGCTCAGCCTTTTTCCGTGGTATGACTTGCCAGCTGATAACGTCGCCGGCATCAAGAAAGTGATGGGGCGAGGTGATCTTCTTGTCGTTGATGATAACCCCGCCGGCTTTGATATTTTTCTGAATAGCGGAACGCGAAAAATAAGACAGTTTTTCCGTCAAAAACTTATCAAGTCGATCGTTATTGTTGCTATCATAAACGAATTTTTGGAGCTTCATAGTGGTCATTATACCATAGAACTGAATCAAACAGATCCATAAAAACAAAAAAAACGGCTAGTACCGTTATCGCTGATACGAAATAAAATATCAATCATTCAGGATGGCCTGCCATTCGTAGCGCTATGTACAGCGGCTACGATATTCATATTGTCCTTCTACGCTGAAGCTTAGTCCTTCGCTGAAGCTACGGACCACGCGTCTCAGGACATTCTTCGCTGACGCGAAGAATGGTGGGCGGCACAGGAGTCGAACCTATGACCTCTACAATGTCAATGTAGCGCTCTAACCAACTGAGCTAGCCGCCCAAGATAAATAGCTATATAAATCGTTGTTAAAAATACTTCATGAGGGTCTAACCCCAGCCACTGCGTCCGCCTATGGAGGAAAGGCTGGTCCGCCTCTGGCGGAATCTGAGCTACGCGTCCCCTTAACTAGAACTTGTCTATTCTAGCGGAATTATTAATAAAAATCAAGCCTTATCAGCCCACTTTTTTTCGCCCTTGAATTTGTCGTGCAGTATATTATTGAGCTTCGTAATGTAACTACCAGACATATAATTGATTGTTTGATGCTAGTCAATGTGAGTCAAACTCGAAGAGTCGAGCAGCTATCTCATATATCGGGACTACACTCATCTGCCCCTCGACTTCGTTCGCCACGGCGAACTTCGCTCGGGACACCACTCGACTCGTTTCAATTTTTCCACGGTTGAGGCCGTACTACGGCCGAA
>JANLIN010000103.1 GCA_024654345.1 Candidatus Komeilibacteria bacterium | reverse complement strand
TTCCGCCGCGTCCGCGAATGCCTTTTCGTCCATTACTTTGAGCTTCTTTTCGATAACATCGCGATAACTAAGATTGACAAACCGAACGGCTTCTTTATTTTCATCCGGATCGCTGTCGTAGACTCCGTCCACGTCTGTTGCCTTCAACAAGATGTCAGCGCCAAACTGATTGGCTCGCATAATAGCTGCCGTATCGGTGGAGTGTCCCGGTGAACCAGTACCACCACCGAATATTAATACCTTATCTTCCTTTTGTGCTTGTCGAATCCGCCAGCGATTTACTTTCTGAATAAGCGGCTTCTCCGGCCATGGTGACAGTACGGTATTATCGATGCCCGCTCTGGTCATCACCCCACTCAAAGCCAAGGCATTGATATTAGTCGCCAGCATACCCATGTAATCAGCGGTCGTAACGTCAAACTCAGCCGTATCGATCGAGCGTCCGCGCATGATATTTCCACCCCCGATCACTATCGCCAACGATAAACCCTGCTTGCGCAGGGTTTTGATCTCATCAGCTAATTGTCTTATACGGGCAAAATCAAACTGTCGGTCAGTATTGGCAACCGCTAAACCAGATAGTTTAAGTAAGACACGTCCAAACATGCCTGTATTATAACGAATATCTGGTAAAACGGCTAATTCTAATATTTTCACCCACTTTGGCGATAGTATTATTAAGCAGTTTCTCGATGGTCAGACTGTCATCTTTTATATAAGTTTGCTTAAGCAAACATACTTGACTATAAAATTTTTCCAGTTTACCGGTGATTATTTTGTCCTGTATTTCAGCCGGCTTGTTTTCTTTGGCCACCTCTTCTGCGTAAATCGCTCTCTCTTTCTCCACGACTTCCGCCGGGACATCGGCCGGGGATACATATTGGGGATCAGTCGCCGCAATTTGCAATGCTACCTCGTGCACAAAGTTTTTGAAATCATCATTTCGCGCCACAAAATCCGTTTCACAACCGACTTCTAAAAGTACACCTGTTTTACCACCCTGATGGATATAAGATTCAATCAGGCCCTCTTTGATTTCTCGGTCTTGTTTTTTCCCGGCCACCTTTTGACCATGCTGGCGAAGCCAATCCAAGGCCTTGTCATAGTCGTCGCCAACTTCCGCCAGCGCCTTGCTTACATCATTGACACCGGCCCCCGTGGCTTGACGTAACTTTTTTAGAAGTTCCATGTCCATATTTGTTTTGTTATATGGTTAGATATAGGTTAATTTATTTCTTCCCCTTTCCTATTAGACAGGCGTCAGCGATACGTTCGGTAATATATTCAATGGATTTGATGGCGTCATCATTGCCCGGTATGGCAAAATCAACCTTTTCCGGATTGGTATTGGTATCGCAAATGGCGATTACCGGAACTTTCTTGATATGAGCCTCGTGCACCGCCGTGTCATCTTTTTTTATATCAACAATGAAGACGGCCTGTGGAAGTTTATCCATATTTTTGATACCCTCAACCATTTCTTTTAGACGTAACATTTCACGCTCCCTCTCCAACGCTTCTTTTTTTGTATAGCGATCCCAGAGACCTTTGGACATCTCCTCTTCCATGCGCTTCAGCTTTTTGGGCAGACTGTGTATATTTTCAAAATTGGTAAACGTGCCTCCCAACCAACGAGTGTTGATATAAGGCATACCGGCGCGTATAGCCGCCTTCTTTACTAGATCCTGGGCTTGCTTTTTCCCGGATACAAAAAGAATCACTCCGCCTTTGGACGTGATATCTTGGACAAACTTCATCGCCTCCTCCAGTTTTGCTTTTGTCTGCTCCAGGTCGATGATGTGTATATTCTGTTTCACCCCAAAAATATAGGGCTCCATATTGGGATGGCGCTTTGATCGGCTGTGACCAAAATGAACTCCCGCTTGTAATAAATCGAGTAACTCAATAGACATATGTTTTTTTCCTTTAGCCTCCATCAGGATTTTGTGTTTACCGGCCCAAGAGTTCTTTTGCCCGCTTGCGAGCACGAACCAGGAAAGGCCGCCATCCGAGATGTGAGAGATTAGAGTTGGGTATAAAACAGCCCAACCGGGTTAATTAACAGGGGTATTCTAACAGGTAATATATATTTTGGCAAGATCCCTAAACACGAGAAAAACAGGGTCCAAACAGGGGTCCAATCTCTAATTAGAGATTGGACCCCTGTTTTTTCCCATTATTATAGCTAATGTTAGCCTTTAAATACAATTCCCTGACTTCTGAGACTCGACCAAGGGCATAGCTTGTCAGAGTCCGGTTTATTGGCTCATGCTATAATTAGCTTATGCGAAATAATAATCTTCATATTTGGAAAATACTGGCCAATTTTTGGAGTCTGTTCACACTCGTCTTTTTTTGGCTGGCTTTCATGAATCCCGGTAATTTCGATAATGTTCTTAGTAGTATCTCCATCATTTACGCGGCCATACTGGCCTTATATGTAGGGACCAAAGAATTCTCGCGGTGGAAAAATCCCGGTTTCTCCTCCCGTTATCTAGGCGAGGTATTTGTTGTTATTTGGACGCTAGTGATGATGATATTTATTATCATTACCGCTATCAATCCGACTCATTCACTACCTTCAGAATTTGCCGCCACCTACATCACAGTGATGGGAATATTCGCCATCAGTCAGAAGTCAAAAACCCTCAAAAGTAAAGGTTGATTTCTTTCAGTAAAAACGGTAAGGAGGAGGAGCCCGGGCTTCTCCTGAATTGACCCCTTGACATATTCGCTTTCCTCTGTTAACATACGCAGGTAATTTATTTCATCTTCATATGAAAACAGATACCCACCCAACCTATTATAAAGACGCCAAAGTCGTCTGCGCTTGCGGCAATACTTTCACCACCGGCTCCACTGTGAAGGAGCTAAACGTGGAAATTTGCGCCAACTGTCACCCCTTTTATACCGGCAAACAAAAGCTGTTAGACGATGCCGGACGAGTTGATAGATTCAATAAGCTTCAAGCCAAACAGACTGAAGTCTCTAAAACACGTAAAGGTAAGAAAGTTAAAAAGGAAGAATCGAAGAAAAGAGCTGCCAGTAAAGAAGCCGACGATAATTAAAGTTTTATCTTAAAACCCTATTGCGTGCAGTGGGGTTTTTGTTTATCCTGAAAATACCATGATTAATATTGATCTACCCAAACTAAGAGAGAAAATAGCAAAATTGGAAGCGAATCTACAAGATAGCGCTATTTTATCAAATCCCGGTA
Organism: Candidatus Komeilibacteria bacterium; assembly: GCA_024654345.1. Classification (GTDB taxonomy): domain Bacteria; phylum Patescibacteriota; class Patescibacteriia; order UBA1558; family UBA1558; genus JANLIN01. Next base: position 3,328 of record JANLIN010000103.1, on the reverse strand, counting down.
AAATCAAACAAATCTCTCGCGAATACAATGAGGCCAAAGAACTCTATGAAATTGCTTCGGTCTGGGAAGAGAAAAAATTTCAACTCGAGGAGCTGACTGCTAGCTTAAATGATGAAACGGACGCGGCAATGAAGCAAATGATGAAAGAGGAGATCAGCCGCCTTGAGCCGGAGGTGCAGAGCCGAGAGCAGGCACTGGAAAATCTACTGCGACCCCAAGATCCGTTGGATAAAAAGGATGTCATCATGGAAATACGCGCCGGCACGGGGGGCGATGAGTCCTCCCTCTTTGCCGCCGACCTCTTCCGTATGTACAGTCGCTATGCGGAGAATAAAGGATGGAAACTGAATGTACTGTCGTCCAGTCGCAATGATCTAGGCGGTTTCAAAGAAGTTATTTTTCAAATTAGTGGTGCGGGAGTTTACGGTCGTTTGAAGTACGAAAGTGGAGTCCACCGAGTACAGAGAGTCCCGGAAACAGAAAAGGCCGGTCGAATTCATACTTCGGCTGCCAGCGTGGCCGTCATGCCCGAGGCTGAAGAAGTTGATGTGCAAATTGACCCCAAAGATTTGCGCGTTGATACTTTTTGTTCTTCCGGTAAAGGTGGTCAGAGTGTTAATACTACCTATTCGGCCGTTCGCATTACCCACCTCCCTAGCGGACTGGCCGTCTCATGTCAGGATGAAAGATCACAACAACAAAATCGTGCCAAAGCCATGCAGGTATTGCGCTCACGTCTTCTCCAACAGATGCAAGATGAGAAGATGGCCAAAGAAGCGGCGACCAGACAGTCCTTAATCGGTAGCGGAGACCGCAGTGAAAAAATAAGAACTTATAACTGGCCTCAAGACCGCGTCACTGATCATCGGATTAAATTGACTTTGCACAATCTAGCCCTCATTCTTGACGGCCAATTGGACAGTCTTATCGATCCCCTAATCAAAACCGCTCATGGACAGTCGGAGTCTTCTCAATAAAGCCGCCGTCGCCTTACGACAATCATTGAAACAGAGCCACGAGATCGCCTCACTGGAGGCGGTTGTTCTTTTAAGCCACGCCTGGAAAAAAAATAAAGCCTATATCTACAGCCATCCGGAAATTTCCGTACCGACCGTGGTCGAACAGCAGTTTAATAATCTGCTAAAGCGTCGAGTTCGGAATATACCATTGGCTTATATCACCGGCCAAAAAGAATTTTATGGCCTGGAGTTCAAAGTCAATGAGGCGACACTCATTCCCCGCCCGGCCAGCGAGCTTTTCCTTGATAAGCTGGCAACTATCCAGCCCCGGAAAAAAACTATCGCCGACATAGGTACCGGCAGTGGTGCCTTGATTATCACCAGCGCCAAACTCTGGCCCGACAATGATTTTATCGCCACTGATATCTCCCCTCGTGCTTTGCAAACCGCCCGACAGAATGCCCGCCTTCATCACTGTGGCGGTATTGGATTTATAAAGCATGATCTATTGCCCCCGGCAGTAAATCCCGACATTGTAATGGCCAATCTACCCTACCTGCCACCGGACAAAATGAACGACCCGTCCGTCCAGGCTGAGCCCTCTTTGGCTTTGTATGGCGGCGCTGACGGTCTCAAGCTTTATCGTCGACTATTACGACAAATATTCAGTCGTCTCCATACGCCATCTATGATAATGATGGAAGCGGAGCCCGACGATATACCTCGCTTGCGCAAAATAGCACAATTGTATGATACGGAAAACAACTATCGCTGGCAGATAGATGAAGATATTTATGGCCACAGTCGTTTATTGACCGGGCGCAGATTTGATCGTTGATTATTTCCCTGTCCCAAAGAAAGTCAAACCGATGGGAGCGGTAGCTAACCAGTCCATGTCAAAACAACGACCGTTTCCCAAGGCGCCGGATGTATTTTCCAGACGGACCGATTGTAATACATAGCCATCAGTTAAACAGCCGTACTGGCCGGCCACGATGGATTGATAGCGGTAATAAAAGATATCGTTGTTGAGTGGATCCAGGGGAACCTCTTTAAGATAACCCTGGTTTTTAAGTTCCACCAAAAAATCACCACCCTCGTTTGACTTTGACCAGCCGGTAGTCGCCGGCCACCGTGAATGATCATCGGCATACAGCTGTAAGGCGGCGGAAATACGTCTTAGATCATTCTGACGCGCCACGTCGCGAAGGGCACTCAGCGATAAACCACTGTGATATTTGGCGCCCAACATGATCACCAAAACTACCAACAATATGAGTAGTTGGCCGAAGGGATTGATTTTCCTAAAAGCGACTTCCATAAACCAAGTATACAAGACGATGGCCAACGGTCAAAACGATGGTGACCACCAGACACTGTTAACAAAAGCATTCCACCTCTTTCGATGTGGAATGCCCGTGTAAATTCAAGGATTATTATTTACCAGCTTCCGCTTTATCTTCCGTTTCCTCGCCTTCCTTTTTCTCACCGATTACTTCGGCTTCTTTGACCTCACCCTCGGCCGGGACTGTTTCCGCTTCCTCAACTCGTGGCGGCGCAACCGAGACCACTACTTGGTCCGTTTCATTTATTATCGTTACCTTTTCCGGCACCTTTATGTCGCCCACGTGGATGACATCGTCAAATGTTTCCAACGAAGAAATATCTACCTGGACATCTTTTATCAAATCTTCCGGTAAACATTCAATGGTAATAGTATCCAAGGCATGAATGGCGGTACCGCCCAACGATTTGACAGCTGGGGCTTCACCCACGAAATGTATCGGAATTTGCACTTCAATCTTCTCCTGCAGGTTGATACGGAACAGATCAACGTGGATAATGTTATCAGTGACCGCATCCCGTTGCGCTTCTTTAATAATAACTTTGGTAGAATCTTTATCGTCAATCAGCAAATCAACGACCGAAAAAGTACCCGCTTCGGTAAAAACTTTGTCCAATTGTCGCTTGTTTAGCCACAACATTAAATTGTCCTGACCGAAACCATAGACAACGGCCGGAACCTTCTCCTGACGTCGAAATGCTTTCACCGCCTTGCCGACTTCCTGGCGCGTAGTTGATTCTAATTTTATTGCCATATCATCAATAATTTTAACTTATAAAAAGTGGTGTTTTGAGTAGCAGCGAGAGTATTAAAGCATGCATTTGTATTCTGGTCAAGCGTTTGGCGGAAAGCGGGGGCTTCTACCTTATCAAATGGCTATTTTTTGATTTGACTTTCAGAAATGGCTTGTGTTAAGATTGCGTGAACAAACTTTAATAATAAAACTTCAACAAAAATAGGAGCGAAAATGAACTGTCCATTATGCGAGAAAGGCGAGATCAGGGTGCTTGGCTCAATCTGTATG
>JANLIN010000079.1 GCA_024654345.1 Candidatus Komeilibacteria bacterium | reverse complement strand
TCTACAAATTCACGCACTTTCGCCGGCTCAAAACCGCCGACGCTATTGCCTTGCACCAGCTCACGCATATTCGCCAGAGCATTCTCGGCGCGCGCCGCGTCCATCACCGAGAATTCCTTCGGCAGTGACATATTATCCACCACCAAACGCCGCAAGGCTTGATCCAGATATTTATAGCTCCCACCAACGCCTATCTTCGTCCGTACCTCCGCCGTCCATTTATTCCCCAACTGCTTATTTTCTACCTCAAATCCGGCATCATCGGCGTATAGCAAAGCATGCTCCCGCGCGAAGTCCCGCAATTGCTCTCTGGTATTTTCAACTCCACCATTACCGCTTCCGCCAGCCAGACCTTCAACAGAGTGCTCAATGATCGACGACTCAGTGGTGACCGTGGACCTTTCCAAATTACTAGATCTACCTATTTCTTGCGGCCCATCGTCGCCACCAAAAAGGCCAAAGGGATTCACAATACGTTTGAATGCCAAACTGTAGTTTTCAGTGTGTATCCCAAGAGACCCACTTTCCATACCGGCAATAACATCATCAACGGAAAAATTGTACCCTGTCATGGTAATACCGGCAGCTGTGGCGACTTTCCCCAATGCCTCCAAGAAGTCTCTATTCTTGGTCTGTGATTTCTCGTCATACCCTTTATGCCTCAAGGCTCTCCAGTTCCTCTTTATAGTCTGGACAGCCGCCGCGATATAATATTTTCGCGCGTTATTATTTCTCAATGCCCTCTCTTCTGGTGTCAATTCACTTGATGCCTTCAGTCTCTTCATGGATTCTCTATATTTATCATCCCCTCCCCGAATCTCTCCTCTATAATTTTCGATAGCCTCGCTCTGTTTGTCCTTCCATTCTTTAGTGCCCTTTCTACGTTGCTTATTGATCGCAGCTTTTTGTATGATCTCCGCCAATGACGTACCCCCGTACATAAAGGCTCTGATACTTAGGGATATCGGCGGAGGAATCAAAGTCATAATACCCGCATTTAGAAAATCTTTAACCAAAGATATGCCCTTTATTTTTGTAGTCAAATAAGCGTCCAGTACCTCTTTCGTTCGCATCGATCTTTCTTGATCCACGCCCTCAATCCCCTTGGCTCTATTCATTATTGACGAGCTCAAAAGCTTCTTCATTTCTAATACTTCCGCCCGTGTCAGTAGTTCCCGCGTACTCGCCAGACGCCGGCTGTCTTTGGCTTTTTTTTCATCTTCCCCTCTATTCTCGTGTTCGGGACGAATAGCTTCCTTATAGTCCTGAAATCCAACTTGTAGTTCTACTAATTTGCTTTTTAACAGACGGTGTTTGCTAATAAAGCGTTTATTAATAGCGTCCAGTTCTGGGGACCACTGACTGTTGTTTTTCTTAAATTGTTTGTATTCGGCTACGGATTCGAAAAGTTGATTAGCAAGGTCGGAAATTTCCGTTTTTTTATCCTTAACGGTTTTTCGCTGATGCAGATAGTCATGTATATCTCCATCTTTTTTAAACATCCATCTTCCCATGTCAACCACAAATTTCAGTCCGCTGACACGACCTACTATATTAGTAAAGAAATTTCCGAAACGCGAGACGCGGCTCTGTGCCATGCGAGATTTACGGATACCCTTCTGGTTCTCATGGTTTTTAAAATATTCAGCCTCCGCCAAAGCCCCTTTCTTGAAATACTCCAATTCTGCCGTAGTTGGATCTTTTTCGTAATGCCATTTGTCCCTGTTGACCGTCTTTTCTTTGCTATCAGCCGGCGGCGTCTCTTTGTTTTTATTTACTGCCTTTGACGCCTTATTTTTACTATTTTCCGGAAATTTGGTGGTGTTTTTTTGAAGCTTCTGGTCCGCTGCGTTTTCCCCTTTACTAGCTGATTTTATCTCCTCTTTCCTGTCCTTATTCCAAAAACTAGCACTCAAATCAAAGATTCGTTCAAATCTACTATCATAAAAAGGTTGATTTCTTCTGAATGACACTGAATTTGATTCATTACTTTCTCCATCCTCACTATCATCGCTCAAATCAAAGACTCGTTTGAATCTGGTCTCAAGAGGTTGCTTCCTACTGGATGCTAAATCGTCAGCCGAATTTTCTTCTGCTGTGGGCTTAGCTTCTTTGTTGTCTGTTGATTCAATAGTGGCTTCTGCCGCCTGGAAAATTTCATCTTCCGGAGTTGGTTCAGCGGCCTCTTCGTCAGTTTCCTTAGCTGTCTCGGGGGTTTCCTTATTTATCCGCGGCTCACCAACCCTGCTCTTTTCCGAGCCTTTGAAGCCCCCGCGACTATCCGCCCACAGCAATCTGTTCCGTAAAGATTCGCTTCCTTTCACAACCGGCTCTGTTTCCGCCGCCGCCAGGATGTCCTTCGCCTCCTCATTCACAACCTCTTCCGAATCATTGACCAATTCCGAAGTTATCGGCGCCTCTTTCCTATTCTCTTCTGCCGGGGTTGGCTTTTCGATACCCGAACTGCGACTTAGACTGACCACTTCATCAAATTCTGAATCTTTCTTTTCCTCGCTCGCTACCTTTTTGAAATATTTTTCAGTCGTATTTACCTCTTCCTGCCGCTTCCAATATTCCAATTCTTTTTCACTATCCATCCTGACTTCATTAACAGACGGTGGTGGTATTTCAAACGCCGCCGGCTGCTTGAAAAGCTTAGCCGTCAATTCGTTGTCCTTTTTCTCTTTAGCACCGCGTCCGACGTTAGATAGCAATTTCTTTAAAAAAGACTCTCGGATTCCGTCTTTCTTTGTACCCTTCTCCTCCCCACTGGCTACCGTATTCCAGTTTTGTTTATCTTCCAGTGACGCTGTTTGTTTGGACGGCTTACTAGTAAGTTCCTTGTTTGGTAATTCTCCGCTTTGTTTTTCCCCTACCTCAAGTTGTTTTTCCGCAGAGTCCAAAACGTCGGCTGAAACCACCGCCGCCTGTTCTGTTTCAGACAAGATTCCTTTAGCTTCTGCCACGGAGCCTTGACCTAATTTGTCCATCGCCAGGTTAAACTCGGCACTGTCCGGCTTTTGCGAGTTTATTACCTCCAACAATTCATCCTCCGACATTTTGTCTATTTTATCTTGCCACTCCCGCGCTGTGTTTTCCACCGGTTTGCTCCGCAATTTATCCAGCTCTTCTTCGATGGATTCCTTAACTGTCTTTGCAGTGGTTTTTTCAGAGGGTTCAGTCTTTG
>JANLIN010000071.1 GCA_024654345.1 Candidatus Komeilibacteria bacterium | reverse complement strand
AACGACGGTTAGAAGATTGACGATACTTGTACCCTCTACGTCATAATAAAGTATCATCGTTTGACAATTATATTTATCCAGAAAATCACGTGTATCATTGGCACACTCCAGGAGAATCACATTGAATCTACTATCCAACTTTTGCTTCAAAGGTAGGAGAAACTTAGGTCCCACGAGCAGAAGGTACGGATTGCGACCAGCTATTTTGATCTGTCTACCGAAATATATGAACATTGTCACTCCCAACAAGAAAACTACTCCGATACCGATGACAAACGGATTGCCACTTATCACGCCGTAAGTCAAAAAAAATATCGCTCCCAGTGCTAGTATAATACAATAGAAAGTGAATACGTATGAAGGTATTTTTTTCATTTGACACTCCTTTTTGAAAATATTTTGTAAAATCTTTATTTTTTTAGGTTGTGAATTGAGACCTTAGGACATGGAACATCCGTTTGTTTCCATGACTATTACTTTTTCAGGGAAGTGAATTTTTGTGGACCGATTAATCATAGCCATTGTCTCTACCCCCTCAAGATAGGAGAGATTAGTTAAACCGTAGTGACAGTAAATTATAGTGAATGTCTATAAGCTTGGTAAATTCTCCTCTTTTGTTAATGTCCACTATTGAGGATATTTAAGCATTTGCTGGCTATTAAGTCAACCCTCACGAATATTTTCATTTATAAGTTTGGTTGTTGGATGAGAATAGTACCATTGCCAAAATGACCACAGCTAATATAATGTAGCGGTATGAGAATATTGGCGATAGAATCATCATGTGACGAAACAGCCGTCAGTCTGCTGAATATAACTGACGGTAAGCTTAATATTGAAAAAAAAGTAATTGCCTCACAGGCATCCTTGCACGCCCAATATGGTGGTGTAGTGCCGGAAGTGGCCGCCCGCAAGCACGTCGAGGTTATTATTCCCTTGTTGGATAAAGTAGCGGGCAAAATATCCGTGGCGGAAATAGATTTAATAGCCGTGACAGAGGGTCCTGGACTGGTAACGTCGCTGTTAGTAGGGATAGAAACCGCCAAGACCTTGGCTTATATTTGGCAGAAGCCGCTGATCGGGGTCAATCATTTGAGTGGGCATCTATATTCGCCGTGGCTTGATAATGAGCATCTGGATATCACGCGGCAAGATATTTTTCCGGCTGTCAGTCTGATCGTATCCGGGGGTCATACGGAAATACTGCTATTGAAGGACTATGGTAGCTATAAAATTTTGGGCCGGACACGTGATGATGCGGCTGGAGAAGCGTTTGATAAAGTGGCTAAGTTATTGGACTTGGGTTATCCGGGCGGACCGGAAATTTCAAAGCGGGCCATGAACGGCGATAAAAAAGTTTTGGACTTTCCGCGACCAATGATTGACGCCAAGAGTTATGATTTTTCTTTTTCCGGCTTAAAAACAGCCGTGCGCTATCACATCAATGAACAACCCATGCTTAGTGAAAAAGATATCGATAATATCTGTGTCAGTTTCCAGCAGGCGGTGGTAGACGTATTGACGACCAAAGCGGAAAGAGCCGTTAAAGAATATGGTGCCAATTCGATATTACTCGGCGGTGGAGTCGCGGCCAACAAGGAATTGCGCAAGCAATTAATAATAACGGCCGATCGGCTGAACGTGGAATTTCACTGCCCGGCATTGGAGTACACGGGGGATAATGCCACCATGATTGGCTTGGCCGGCTACATTGCTTATCAGACACTTAGCCCCGTTAGTCGCCTTAAACTTGAAGACAATTGGCGGCGGTTGGAGCCGCAACCAAATCTAGGGCTATAAATATTGATTTTTCGGCTAGTTTAAGGTATAATTAAGCCATGGAAAAGAAGATAAAAAGCCGCAATGAAGCCGATACCTTGAACACTGCTAAGAAATTTGTGGCGGAATTTACCGGCGGTGAAGTGGTGGCTCTCAGTGGTGAACTTGGTGCCGGCAAGACTATCTTTTGCAAAGGATTGGCGCAAGGATTGGGGTACAAGAAAGTCATCACCAGTCCGACTTTTGTTTTGATGAAAGTTTATCATCCGGATCATCCGGTGATAAAAAACTTCGTTCACGTTGACTGCTATCGAGTTGATTCATCAGATGATCTAAGCGGGATTGGACTGGGGGACTATTTGAAAAGAAACGATACAGTGGTGGCGATAGAGTGGGCGGAGAAGGTCAAAGACTTATTGAGCCAAGCACGCAAGGTTTACAAAGTAAAAATAAAGTCCGGCAAAGGAGATTTGGAGAGAACTATTGAGATTAGTTGATCTTGGTTATGGGTATAAAAAAGAATCCCCATCCTTTTGGATGGGTTTTTATCTGGAGCGAGAATTGATATTTTTTTGTAAATTTATAAAAAAAGACCCGGTCGCTTTTTATTATCAGTCTGAAGACTGCTAACAAAGCGACGCGGGTCATATAACTATCCACCACAGCGATTCCTTTTAGAATTTGCATTTTGTGCGGCTGTAGGTTATTTTTTTAAAGGCTCAGAAAGATCGAATAAATTCAATCCACTGAATGAGTAAAGAACTTAATCTTTGCTCATTGGCTTAGTCCCACAAGTGAGATATAAGCGTTGCCTACGGGACCGGTCTTATTCGTCATTAAGACGCGTAACCATGTAACATGGAAGTTACCGGCGCCAAATAAAAGGATAGTTATAAGTTGATGTCTGATTTTTGGCCGCTTCTCAGCAGCGCCTTCCGATCTTCTGCAGTCTAGAAAGACGGCATTGGAACTGGAAGTCCATTGTCTCTCTCGCATAGCGATCGAGCATCAGATATCAGGACATCAAAACTTAATGTGCAAATTCAAACTTGTACTAGCCATATTAGCACGTCTAATAATGCGGTCAAGAGCCTAAATGTGCATAAAACTGTGGATAACTCCGACCCCTGGGGTTGAATCTGATATAATAAACATATGTCCAAAGAATTACCCAAAAATTATAGCGCCGCCGAGCATGAGGAGCGCATTTACCGACAGTGGGAAGAGTCGGGTTTTTTTAATCCCGATAATCTACCGGGCAAGCGTCCGGAAAATTTTTCGATTGTATTACCGCCCCCAAACGCTACCGGTATTCTGCATTTGGGGCACGCCTCCATGCTGGCTTATCAGGATGTTATGGCTCGATATCAGCGTCTGCGGGGCAAGAAAGTGCTGTGGCTACCGGGTACCGACCACGCCGCCATCGCGACTCAGAATGTAGTGGAAAAGAAAATTTCCAAAGAAGAGAACAAGACCAAAGAAGATCTCGGACGAGAGGAATTTTTGCGTCGGGTACGAGAGTTTGTCGCCGGTTCGCAAGACACTATCCGGACACAAGTACGTCGGATGGGCGCTTCATTGGATTGGAGTCGCGAACGTTATACACTGGATGAAGCATTGTCACGTACCGTTAATACCGTTTTCAAGAAAATGTATGATGATGAGCTGATATACAGGGGCTACCGTATCGTGAACTGGTGCCCGCGCTGTCATTCCACTTTGGCTGATGATGAAGTTGAATATAAAGAGCAAAAAACACCTTTCTACTATTTTAAATACGGACCAGTCATCATTGGGACGGCGCGTCCCGAAACTAAATTTGCCGACAAGATTATTATTGTTCATCCTGATGACGCTCGTTATAAAGATATGATCGGTAAGTCATTCACCGTGCCCTGGATTGAAGGGGAGGTGGAGGCGGTGGTGATTGCTGATGCGTCCGCTGATCCGGAATTGGGTACCGGCGCCATGACGATAACGCCGGCGCATAGCTTTGTTGATTATGAGCTGGCGCAGAAGTATGATTTGGAAATTGTCAAAATAATAGATGAAGATGGAAATCTCACAGAAGTAGCCGGTCGATTTGCGGGCCAAAATGCTCAGCAAGCGCGCGCGGCGATTGTGGAGGCCATGTCTGCTCAGGGATTGATTGACCGTATTGACGAAGAGTATGTTCACAATCTGTCGGTCTGCTATCGTTGTGGCACGGCCATTGAGCCGTTGCCGTCACGACAGTGGTTTGTGGACGTGAATAAAGAAATACCGGGTCGGGGAAAGAGTCTGAAACGTTTGTCATTGGAAGCCGTCGAAACGGGTCTAAATGACAAGAAAATAGATATCATGCCGGCCAAATTTGAGAAAGTCTATTTTCACTGGATGAACAATCTACACGACTGGTGTATTTCGCGACAGATTTGGTGGGGACATCGTATTCCTGTCTGGTACAAGGATAAGGGCGACGGTGAACCTGAGATTTTCGTCGGTCTGAAACCACCAACGGGAGAGGGGTGGCGGCAAGATGAAGATACACTTGATACCTGGTTTTCCTCGGCTTTGTGGACTTTTTCTACTCTGCTCGATCAGGACCACACCAAATATGATACCTGGGAAGAGTGGCTAGCAAACAGCCCGGACCTGAAGGATTTTCACCCGACGTCGGTCATGGAAACGGGTTATGATATTATTTTTTTCTGGGTGGCGAGGATGATTTTGATGACCACTTATGTGCTGGCTGAAATTCCGTTTGAGAAAGTTTATTTACACGGCTTGGTGCGGGATAAGCAGGGACGGAAGATGAGCAAGTCACTTGGCAACGGTATTGATCCGATTGCCATGATTGATAAGTACGGCGCCGACGCCCTGCGACTATCCATGATGGTAGGCGCCACACCGGGCAATGACATCCGTTTGTACGATGAGAAGATTGAGGGTTATCGGAATTTTGTAAACAAGCTCTGGAATATTTCTCGCTATATATTCGGGAGGGTTAATGAAATTAAAGTTATCGATAAAGCACCGCCGCCTAATTCAATAGCCGACCAGTGGATCCTGGAAAAGTTAAATGAAGTTATTGAAAAAGTGACCGGTTATTTGGACTCGGACAAATTAGATTTCTCAAATGCGATTGTTGAGCTTTATCATTTTACCTGGGGTGACTTTGCCGATAAATATATTGAGAGAAGTAAAAAAGAGGAAGGAAAAGACGAGATATTACTTTTCATTTTGCAACAGTTGCTCAAACTCTGGCATCCACTCACCCCCTATGTAACCGAAGCGCTATGGGGCAATATTTCCGACAAGAAGCTTATGATACAGGCCTGGCCGGACGAAATAAAGTTACAAAAGACAAAATTCAATGGACGGGAGTTTCAGGATATAATTGATATGACCAGTGAAATCAATAGTTTGAAGGCAAAAGCGGGGATAGCACAAACCAAGATTGTAAAGGCTACTTATAAGACGGAATTTATAGCCGAATATTTAAAGATTCTGGCGGAAGAGGCCAGGTTGGAATACGTTGACGATAAACAAGAGCATTGGACGCCTGTCGATGTAGGTCACGTATTGATGTTTGTCGATATCGATAAACAACAGATTGACCAGCATTTAAATAGGGAAAAAAAGGAATTGCAAGAATACATAAAAAATCAAGAAAAGAAACTGGCCAATAAGGAATTTGTCGCAAATGCGCCGGCAGCAGTAGTGGCAAAAGAAAGGCATAAATTAGAAGAATATCAGCAAAAATTGAACAATTTGAATTAAAACGTTGACTTTTATTACCCCTTGTGTTAATATAATTTTTCTCTTAATATATCCTTATGTATCAAGGATTTGAAATTAAATATTCAGACCGTATAACCGAAGACAAGGAAAGGCAGGATATTGAAGTGAAAGCGGAGAGGCTCATTAACAAGTATATGGAAAAACTGCTCAAGGGTAATGAGCACTTGGGTACCGGTCTTAAAGCGGAAGTTTTTAGTCTGGTTGAGAGTTCTATTTGTGTAAAAATAATAGTTAAGCCTGATTTGTGTTTTAACAATGTAGAACAAGAATTAAAATTGATGGATAAATTGTATGCCGGAGGTATCAATATTCCTCGTCCGTTGGGGGCGGCATATAGTATTGATCATAAGGTAAGTTTACTTTTCATGGAAAGGGTCAATGGGTCGTCGGTGGAGGATTTTTTGTTGGACAAAAACCTAACAGAACTTCCGCAAGGATTTGAAGTGGAGAAATTTTTTGCAAGTTTGCAAAAACAAGTGAATAAAATGCATGAAGTGCTAGGAATACATCATCGTGATCTACACGCCGGCAATGTCATGATTGATGTTGATGGCCAGCCGTGGATAATTGATTTTGATAAATCGACCGAGCATTATTTTGCAAACGAGGACCCGTATATACAGGCAACCATTCCGGGTCACTATGAAAAACTACCTCAGGATAATCATCTCATAAAGGAGATGAAGAAAGACGCGATTAAACATTTTAGCAAAGAAAAGGAGGGTAATATTAATGTCTAAATTTGAATCTATGCAAAGCCCAGGGGAAGATCTGAAAGCTCTCTCTATCATCCAGAAGATTTTGGAGAAAAACGGTAAAGTCGTGGAGACCGTTAAACTCTCGGAAACTTATGCAGACGAAAGGGAGAAAGTACTTACCGTATTAAAAGGCCAGAAAAAGCAAAAAGAGTATTTTGCTTATCCTTTTGATAAAATTTTTGTAGCCACCGAAAAGCCGGCTGCAGAGAGAGCAGAAATGATTCAAGAATTTGAGCGTGACGGAGAAGTGTATTACGTCGCGTTAGAATTATAAAAAAAATAAATCCTCGGATTGTTAATCAACTCGAGGATTTTTTTATTCGGAGTAAAATTTTGCTATCGTCTGACAATTTTTTCGATGTGTCTAGCATCAAGAGCTAGCTGATTTGTGGTGCCGGGCTCTTTTACTATTATGCGGTTTCCGTCAATTTCGAAATGAAATTTTTCGGGAATAAAGCAGGATTTGACTGTCTCAACCACCTCTGGTTTTAAAACTTTTTCTGTACTTGTTGGCATGACACCGCTCATGGATACCTCCGATTATTATGATTGTTGTGTATGTGCGTCATTATCTACTCTAACATAGGTATTATATTTGTCAACTACGAAGCTACGAACTCTTCGATAGGCGTATTCTGCGGAATAACGGTTAAGGGTTTCGTGATTGGTTCATCGACTGCTACACGAATACTACGAAGCTACGAACGCTTTGATAGTCGTAGTACGTAGAATTACAGTTAATCGATTCGTGATTGGTTTATAGATTGACAATCGAATACTACG
>JANLIN010000070.1 GCA_024654345.1 Candidatus Komeilibacteria bacterium | reverse complement strand
CAAGATTATAAACAACCGGGTAAATATTATCCTTTTGCCACCAATCGACAATACTACTTAATGTACGCGAATACGACGGAGGTCGAAACGCCGCTTGATACATTGGAAAAAATAACAACTTTTTTCAAGATAGAGAACGCCACCGATAAAGAAGCGTTATTACAGCGGTTGTTGAAAGAAAATGATATTTATGAACCGATGCGTCGGAAAATCACAGAAGATGAGAAAGTGGAGCTAGAAAAAATGAATTTAGCCGGTATCCATTTTGTGCCGGAAATTTGGCGCTATTATCCGGAAAATAACATCGGCAGTCACATATTGGGATTTGTTGGCTACACTGACGACGGCTATACCGGACAGTATGGTTTGGAAGGCTACTTCAATAAAGAATTGAGCGGTCAGACCGGTTATCTACAGTACAACAGAGATGCCATCGGCCGTATAATCCCCACGGCTGATTTGACTTTTGACAGGCCGGAGGATGGATTTGATCTACTGTTGACCATTGATCGGGCCGTTCAATTCTATACTTGTGGCATGTTGGAAAAACATGCTGTAAAATATGGCGCTGAGCGGGGAACAGTCATAATCATGGAGCCGAATACGGGCGCTATAATTGCCATGTGTTCTTATCCTGACTTTGATCCGAATAATTATAATCTGGTTGATGATCTGTATGTATATAACAATCCCGCAGTTTACGATTCTTATGAGCCGGGTTCGGTCTTCAAGGCCATTACTATGGCGGTTGCCCTTGATCAGGAAAAAGTGACTCCAGATACTATGTTTGAGGATAAGGGTGAAGTAACAATCGCTAATTTTACTATCAGAAACGCTTTAAATAAAGTTTATGGCCGACAGAATATGAAACAGGTGTTAGAAAACTCCATAAATACCGGGGCCATTTGGGTGGCACAGCAAGTAGGGAGAGAAAAATTCCGCGAGTATCTGACGAATTTTGGTTTTGGTAGCCAAACCGGAATCAGTTTACACGGTGAAGCCTCCGGGAATATCAGCGCCCTTAACCAAAAAAGCGATATTTATATGGCGACCGCTTCTTTTGGGCAGGGAATTACCGCCACTCCTATTCAGCTCCTGTCGGCTTTTGCCGCGTTAGCCAATGGTGGTAAGCTGATGAAGCCCTATATTGTTGATAAAATTCTATTTGAATCGGGCATGAGCGAGCAAAATAAACCAACCATGATAAGACAAGTCATTTCACCAAAAACCAGTCTAACCATCTCGGCCATGTTGGGATCAGTAGTGGAATCAGGACATGCGCAACGAGCGGCGGTGGACGGATACTATATCGGTGGCAAGACCGGTACGGCGCAGGTATCAAATCCGGGGACCGGTAAGTACTATGAAGATAAATGGATTCATACTTTTTTGGGGTTTGCACCTATCAGTAATCCTAAATTTGTTATGCTTACCAAATTTGACCATCCCACCAACGTACGCTTTGCTGATTCTTCAGCGGCGCCATTATTTGGCGAGATAGCCAAGTTTTTATTAAGTTACCTTCAAGTACCGACAGAGAAATAGATTGAACTATGAAACAAACACTCTACATATTACTTAAATTTTTAGCACAGCGGATAGTTAAAAAATACCACCCCGATATTATTAGTATTACCGGTAGTGTCGGAAAAACGTCTGCCAAGGAAGCTATCTACGCCGTTTTGAACGAGGATTTTACGGTGCGGGCCAGTGAGAAAAATTATAATAATGAACTGGGAGTTCCACTGACAATCATCGGTACTTATTCCGGGGGGCGCTCCGTCGTCAGTTGGGCAAGAGTAATAAAAAAAGCGTTCCTTATTTGGTGGGGAAATGATGTCAATTATCCACGGATACTGGTCTTGGAAATGGGTGCCGATCATCCGGGCGATATAAAATATCTGCAATCCTTTTTGCCAAATAGGATCGGTATTTTAACATCAATTGGTGAAGCTCACTTGGAATATTTTCACAGTCTGGAAAAGGTAGCAGAGGAAAAACGTGAGGTTATTAAACATTTACCCGCCGCTGGCTGGGCAATAATTAACAGAGATAATGATCTAGCTTGGCAACAGCGCAAGCACACGAAGGCTCAGATTGTCAGCTACGGTGAAAATAAAGATGCTGATATTAGGGCGGAGGCAATTAATCTATTAATGCGGGGCGATGAAGTAGGTTTAAATTTCAAAGTGAGCTATCGGGAAACGTCGGTCCCCATATTCGTACCGAATATTATAAGCCACCAGCATATTTCAGCGTTACTGGCGGCGGTGGCGGTTGGTTTGGCCTACAATCTCAACCTTGTGCATATCAGCCAGCGCCTCAAGCAATATCAAGGCGCGCCCGGTCGTACAAATCTTATCAAAGGCATAAAAAACACATTGATTATTGATGACACTTATAACTCATCACCCCTGGCGGCGAAAGCGGCAATAGAGCTTTTGGACACCCTACCTCTGAATGAGGGTGGCAAGAGATACGCTGTTCTTGGCGATATGTTGGAGTTGGGGGCGGCCACCGAAGATGCTCACCGTGAGCTTGGTTTCAAAGTGGCGGAGCATGGCATCGATTGCCTGCTGTCAGTAGGAGAAAGATCGCGAGATATTGCTCGTGGTGCCAGGGAGGCCGGAATGCCCGATGATTTTATTTTTACATTTAGCGACTGTCATAAAGCCGGTATTTTTCTGCAGGACAGAATGAAAGAGGATGATATTATTTTAGTAAAAGGATCTCAGGGTATGAGAATGGAAAAAATCGTCAAAGAGATAATGGCCGAGCCGGAAAAAGCAACGGAATTGTTAGTCCGACAGCAAAGTGAGTGGGAGGAATAGGAGTCCAAGTGCCGTTGACTTGCGGCGGTAGAAATGATATTGTGGTCCGCGTACGCCGCCATCGTCTAACGGTTAGGACGCCAGGTTCTCATCCTGGTAATCGGGGTTCGATTCCCCGTGGCGGTACCAAGGATTGTAGTCAATTTAGACTACTTTTTTTATTAGCAATAACTAGTAGGATAGCAGGGGAATCGAACGAGCAGGAGCAACGCGAAGCTCACGAAGTGAGCTGAAGCGTGCGTCGAGAAAGCAGCCAGTGGCTGCTTACGAGCTGCTCAGGACAAGCTACCCGCGACAGCGGGTGGCGCGATAATTCCCCGTGGCGGTACCAGAAATTGTAGTTAAGATA
>JANLIN010000064.1 GCA_024654345.1 Candidatus Komeilibacteria bacterium | reverse complement strand
ATGGGGGTGTAGTGTCAATGGTTAGCACAGAGGTCTCCAAAACCTTTAGTCTGGGTTCGAATCCTAGCACCCCTGCCATAACGATGTAATTAGTGCGGTTTCCACGCAGCCCCTCCAGCCACCGTGTCGGCCATTGGATGAGTGGCTGGCACAGCGTAGGGTTGGGTTTCAGCCACCGCGTCGGCCTCTGGACGAAAGGCTGACCAGCCTCTGGCTGGCAAGTCCTAGTACTCCTGCCAAAAGCACCTGATGGATTACCATCAGGTGCTTTTGATTTTATTAATGTTTATTTTATTTATTTAAAATTAACAGCCAAATATCTCCCTAATTTTGCTTGTAATTACTCGATTTGCGAATTTATTTGATCACACTGGCTATGAATGCTGGTGCGAGTTTTTTTATTTATGTATACTAAAAAGACTAGTGGTAAATACGCTAATGACTATATCAAAAAGTGACCATTAAACAGTTCGTTTGGACGAATGTTAAATCAACATTTATGATAGAGGATGAAGTAAATAAAAAATATTGGTCTACTGTGAGTCCGGAAAAAATATTGTCAGGAGTTTTTCTACCGGGAGAGGAATTTACTAAATTTGTTAAAACAAAATCTAGTGTTTTGGATGTTGGTTGTGGTCCGGGTAAAGTATCTGAATATTTGCGGGCACAGGACTATGTCGTCACCGGTATAGATATTAATAAACAAGCTATAGTGGAAAACAAAAAACGAAAATCGAATATTACTTATCTTGTGGCAGATATAACCAAAAGGCTATCGTTTGCTGATTCATCTTTTGATGCCATTGTTGTTCCCTATGTTTTTGTGAGTATTATTGATGAGACGGTACAGCAAAAGGCGGTCGTTGAATTAGTCAGAGTGCTAAAAGAAGGCGGTATTTTGTGGCTCTGTGAAGCAACGCACTCTAGAGACTATGAAGAAAGATATGAAATTGGAAAGGAAATAACAGGCCGAGATAATGTGGCGATCTCGTTTGTTGATGTTCGTCCCGGCAAAAAAGAGATAAAAAGATTTATTCGTCATTACTCAAGTGAGGAATTGGACAGACTTTTTTCATCACTTACCAAATTATCAAGTAAACAGGTTGGCGTCATCTCTCCTAACTCCGGTATGGAAGTTCAAACTATTATAGCCGTATATAAAAAGATATAGAGTTACATTCCAAAAGCACCTAATGGATTACCATCAGGTGCTTTTGATTTTAGATAAGTTAACTACTTCAAACCTAAGCCGTCCAAGATACCATTTCTTTCCGCCATACTGCGGGCGTGCATGATTACCACGATGTTGCCGTCTTTTATTAGGGCGACGCACCTTTGGGCCTCTATTAAATAGCCGACCTTGGCGGCTTCGGCGCCATATTTTTGCAGACTATAGTTGCGGTCCAGGACATTTATGGAGCGGCTGGGGGTTTGTCTTGTCTGGATAACATAATCCTTATGACTAAATATTTCCATTATTATCGATTGCGCAAACGCATTTTTGGCAATGGTGGCCATTTCTTGCGGTGTGGTAACGTTGTGGGCATCCAGTCCCGTGACTTCATAGAAAACAGTCTTGGTTAGGCCCAGCTGGGAGGCTTTGTCATTCATGGCTTTAATGAACTCAGCTCGAGATATACCGGTGTTGTCAACTAACGCAATGGTGGCTTGATTGGAGGAGGCGATCAACATGGCCACCCATAAGTCATAAGTACTGACGGTATCACCGGCTTTCAGGTCTATTTCGCTGGTACTGTCGCTACCAACCTGTAATACGGGATAATTAATATGATCGGCGGTGATGGTGACGGATTTATAAGTGGACGGCGGCTGGATATCCAGCAAAACAAGCGCCGTCATCAGTTTGGTCATTGAAGCGGGGGAAAGGATTTGATTTTGATTTTTTCCCGAAACATACTGCCCATTACTTAGGACCGTGTAGGCGACATCGGCGAAGGTCGTATCTTGGACCAGTTGTTTGTCATTGATGGGAATTTTGGCCAAATTAACGTTGGTTATGCCGAGTGATAGATTTCTCATGATGTCATAGGCGGCTTGGCCGTCGCGCAAATAGTGACGAAGGCCATCTTTCGGGTCCACGTACCAAGCTTCGCCGTGTTCCTCTACTTGCAATAGTATTTTACCGGCAACGCGGGCTACCAATTTTGTGTCACTGACCTGATTTTTTTGGGTGGGAATCTTTGCCAGATCAGAATTTGTAATACCTAGACTTAATTCTCGCATCAAACTATAGGCTTCATTACCGTCGCGCAAGTAATATCTTGTTTTATCGCTCGGATTGACATACCAGGCACGGCCATAGCTTTCAACTTGCAACAATATTCTCCCTGACAAGGTATCTTTGAGTTCAGGGGCGGCATTTATATTTACCGGTATTGTCAGTACTATGGCGACAAACATCATGGAAACGATTTTGTTTTTTTGGATTGATCTCATGAGAGTTATTGTAGCTTAATGCGAGTATTACGCAAGGGTGTCTTAATCTGATCCTAAGCCAAAATTAAGGGCATTGTTAACCGGGAGGACTACAATGCTTGTGACTAATATTATTATATGCGTTTTTTAATCTATGCCGAAAAAATTACACACCATAAACATTTTGCTACAGTCATTATTATCGTGACATTAGTGCTTTTGTTGATGGGTGTGGTTATATTGGCAGTCAATGCACAGGAGAGAGAGACAGATAAACAAAGAAGATCCGAAGGAC
>JANLIN010000050.1 GCA_024654345.1 Candidatus Komeilibacteria bacterium | reverse complement strand
GCAACCCCGGAGAGGTCTGTAGCGGCAGTGGTGCGGGTGACGGTGTCGTTGAGGGAGGTATAAGTAACCATGTTGTCCAGGTAAAAAGTATTGCCGGCATCGGCGTTGACGACGGTTATAATGATTTTGTCGATGACGTCTTTATTGGCATTGGTTACTCCTGACAAATTAAGAGTTACAGATTGAAAAACGTTGGCACTTGTAATGTTTGGCGTTACCTCGGTGGTTGTGCCACCTGAGTCGTGAAGTCCGATCTTGATATTACTGCCGGTCCTGCTGGCTCTAATATCAAAAGTAACGTTTTGCCTGCCGGACAGATCAATTGGCGAGGCAAAAGTGCGAATTAAGGTTTTGTTGAGACTGGTTGTTTGATAGGCAATGCCTTTGAGAGCGTAAGTCCCCTGGGTTTTAATTGTGGCTTCGGAGTAAGATTGGAGATTAAAATAAGGAATATAGCTGATAATAACGATTCCCGAGCCGCCGCCTCCGGCTTGTCCGCCTCTGCCATAACCGCTACCCCAACTTCCGCCCCACCCCGCGCTACCGGCGCCTCCACCGCCGCCTCCATATCCAACCGATGAGCCGCTAATACTGCTTGTAAGACCAGGGCCACCACCACCACCGACGAATCTACTGGCGCCGCCACCGTTGCCGATTGCGCCACCGCCACCGCCACCAGCTTCTTCATGAGGATCTCCACCGACATAACCACTACCAGAAGTTCCTCCTTGTCCGCTACCATAATTACCCTGACCTCCGCCGTTTGCAGAAGCTAAGGCTCCAACCGATGAAACTCCGCCAGTACCGCCGCCAGCGCCGACTGTTACAGCATATGACTGAGCAGTAAGATTTTGAGTAGTTTGACTGGCGGCGCCACCGCCGCCGCCAGGAGCATCACCAAACGAACTGCCAGCTCCACCACCACCACCGACGACAAGGACTTGAGCACTATTATTTCCACTACCCGAGGTAACGGTAAAAGTACCTGAATTGGTAAAAGTGTGGATAGCGTATCCACCAACATTAGTTATGGTTCCACCCGTGGCGGAAAAATAAAAAGTATCATTGGTAACATAAGCAGATCGGGCAGTGCCGTCAGAAGAGTACTCCATTAAATCAAGATCAATCGGTGCACTACCAGCCGAAGTTTGGACTTTGGTCGAGCCAGTACCTTCCTGTTTGATGGTTGTTTCTTGAGAAACAATGGTGGCGAATGGATCGGAGCTGGTCCAATTGGAGGATGTATCACCATTGTCAATCACAAGGTCAATGGCGATGGGATAGGCTCTCTTGGGGTCGGCGAGCCAAACCTGGCCTTCTTTCGTAATCACTTTGGTGATGATCAGCTGATCACCGTCTTTTTTGATCTCGTAAACAATCCCTTCGGACTTAACTCCTGTATTGCCGGTTTCATACATAACAGGATGAGGGAGAGTGAAGGCAACTTTGTCTTTGTTGGAAAAAGTAACACTGCCATCATTATTTTTTTTGTAGGTACTATCTGTTTTGGCCCGTTGCTCGATCCGCGAAATTTGAGTAGCGGTTTCGGCATCTTTGACAATAAATTCTTCCAACAGTCTGGAACTTGAGATGGTATAGCGAAGATCAATTTTAGGAAATATTTCAGGATAGGTGAGAGTGCTCTCGTTGGCAATAGGAGAATTATCTGAATTTATTTCTCCAAACGATTGATTAGAGAGAGTGTAAAAGGAAATTCCTCCAAGATCGTTTTTAAAAACTATACTATTTACATCAGTTGGTTTAGTTTTAAATTGGGTTTGAAATTCATTAGTAGTATTTTCGTAGGCATAAACACCTTTAGATTTTACAATTGTTGTATTGCTCAAGAATCTTTCGTTGGTTCTAGAAGACGCATACATACTCAAAATACTGACCAAAAGTGAAACCACAAAGAGAATAAGGTAGATTGGCTTAATCTTTAATAGTATTGTAAAAAAATTTTTCATAGTTTGTTACCGAAAATAGCTAACATTATCAAAGGTATTTTTTTCCGCCTTAAGGATGTACCTTAGGGCGTACTTATTATTATAGGTGTCGTTAACTTCCCAAGACCCCTGATAAGTACCTTTTAAAAAATCGCCTGATATTAATTTCAGATTAACATTTTTTTCCTGTGAATCCGAATATACTATAATCGAAGCTTTGGTAACAGGAGATTCGGAATTTATTGCGAGGGTGACGGTTTGAATAGTTCCTTTTTTGGGATCCAGAGGGTTGATGATCATAGTTTGGATCTTTGGTCCAGTGACGTTTGAACCATGACTAAATCGGTATGTTTGAGGTCCTGAAGGAAGCGTATATGGAACTGAAGTGGGGCCGGGAGGACGACTGGGGCTAACTGACGGCAATTTGGATCTTTTGTCAGATTCGACTGAGGTAAGCCTATTTTCGGATAGATTGTTTTCATTTTTTAAAAAAAAATAGACAAATAAAGAAATCAGTAAAACAACCAAAACAACCGAAAAAATAACGATCTCAACATTAGCTTTTTTAGCCATGGATTTACTACGATGATGTCTATTATGCTTTTTAAATTTCTTCACAGATATCAATGCTATTTTAAATTTAGTTAATTAATTAACTTTTGTCAATGGTATTTTCTTTTCAACTTTATATGTGCTATTATGGTATAAAAATGATACCGAAGAAGAAATCAGGCTTCACTTTAATGGAACTTTTAATCATTATTGGGTTGATTTCGATCATTGCTGTGGTGGCTTTAATTTTTTTAAACCCCTTGCAGCAAATAAACAAAGCAAAAGACATTCAAAGAAAACGTGATCTGGATATTTTAAAAAAGTCTTTTGAAGACTACTATAACGATAAATCCTGCTACCCAGAACCAAATGAGGTTTGTTATAACGCTAAATCCCAATATGCTCCAAGCGAGGCAATTACCTGTAATATCTGTGGTAATAATCCTTCATCACCTTCGTTTTCCCCTTATCTTGAAAAGCTCCCTTGCGATCCGGATTCACCAAAAAAAGAATATCTTTATCAGGTCGATAATCTCACCTGTCCGCAATGGTTTCGTGTTTACTCAGAACTAAATAACAAAAGTGATCAGGCCATCAATGAACTTGACTGTTCCGCAGAATCCTGCGGACCGAAACCCTTTTTTGGATATGATTTCGGAGTCGCAAGTCCTAATACGGATCTTGAAAGAGCCACCAATATAAATTGCTTCAGTAATGACGGTCAATGCAATACTTGCGGCTCTTATCAACAATGTCTCATTCAACCGGGCTGTCAACAATATAAAGAGTTTTACTCTAGTTATAGC
>JANLIN010000049.1 GCA_024654345.1 Candidatus Komeilibacteria bacterium | reverse complement strand
CCAACCCCTGGGGTTGGAAGTAGTATGGATATATGAAATTTGAGCTACAATCACAATTCAAGCCGACCGGCGACCAACCGGCGGGGATCGAAAAGTTGGTACGGGGTTTAAAAAAGGGCTATCGGGAGCAAACTCTCCTGGGAGTCACCGGTTCGGGTAAAACCTTTACGATGGCCAACATTATCAATGAGGTCCAGCGGCCAACCCTGGTGATATCGCATAATAAAACTCTGGCGGCTCAGCTGGCCGGAGAGTTTCGAGAATTTTTCCCCGAAAACGAAGTTCACTATTTTGTCAGTTACTATGACTATTATCAGCCGGAGGCCTATATTCCCACCAGTGATACCTATATTGAGAAGGAAACGCAAATCAATGAGGAGATTGATCGTTTACGACATGCTTCCACACAGGCATTATTAACACGTCGCGATGTAATAATCGTGGCTTCCGTTTCGTGCATATACAACCTGGGAAACCCTGCCGACTACGCCGACCTTAGCCTGGGTTTAAAAGTTAACACCGAATACAAGCGTAATGATCTGCTGTTAGCACTGGTTGATTTACAGTACGAAAGAAATGATTATTCTTGGGAGCGAGGAATATTTCGGGTCAAAGGGGATACACTGGAAGTTTTTCCGATCGCTTCCGCCGAATTTTATTGGCGGATCCAATTTTTTGGTGACGAAATAGAAAAAATAGATAAAATTCATCTTATCACCCAGGAGAAACTGAACAAAGAGCCGGTTAATGAAATCGAAATATTCCCCAGCAAACATTACATAAGTAAACCAGAAAAGATGAAGCCCATACTAGACCGTATTCGTGAAGATATGGTAGTCAGGGTGGCGGTCTTAAAAAAGGAAAATCAGCTGGTGGAAGCGCAAAGATTGGAACAGCGAACAAATTATGACTTAGAAATGATAGAAACTGTCGGCTACTGTAATGGCGTGGAGAACTATAGCCGTTATTTTGACGGCCGACGACCGGGGGAAGCTCCTTATACCTTGATCGACTATTTTCCGAAGGACGATTTTTTGATGTTTGTTGATGAGTCACACATGACCGTACCGCAAATCGGCGCCATGTACAGTGGCGATCGGGCGCGGAAGCAAACATTGATTGACTTTGGCTTTCGTCTGCCGTCGGCATTTGACAATCGTCCTCTAAAATTTGAAGAATTTGAAAAAAAAGTAAATCAAGCAATCTTTGTGTCGGCGACACCGGGTCCATATGAGTATAGAAAGAGCGGTGTGAAAGTAGCGCAAACTAAAACCGAGTGGAAAGTCGATTTGGATGATTTGCAAAAGCAACTAGCTATTAAAGACAGTAAAATCGTGGAGCAGGTGATTCGTCCGACCGGTCTGCTTGATCCGGAGATTGAGGTTCGCTCCACACGGTATCAGGTGGATGATCTAATCAAGGAGATAAAAGACCGAACGGCCAAGAAACAAAGAGTCCTAGTGACGACACTGACTAAAAATATGGCGGAAGAGTTGGCTGAATATTTGCAGGAAAGTAAGATAAAAACCCAATACTTGCATTCGGAGGTGGACACATTGGAAAGAATTGATATTTTACAGAGTCTGCGCGAGGGCAAGGTGGATGTATTGGTCGGAATCAATCTGTTACGTGAGGGATTGGATTTGCCGGAAGTTTCTTTAGTGGCCGTTTTGGACGCTGATAAGGAGGGCTTCCTGCGGTCAGAAACATCTTTGATCCAAACTATGGGCAGAGCGGCGCGTCATTTGGAAGGTAAGGTGATAATGTACGCGGATAAGGTGACGAGATCCATGGAGCGGGCTATGAAAGTCGTGGAGCGGCGGCGGCGCGTGCAAGAAGAATATAACCGCAAAAACAACATCACACCGCAGTCAATCCAAAAGGCCATCCGTTCCCGCCTAGCGCCGCCGCCACGTCCCGATGAAACCGCCCGCACCGCCCAAACATTCAAATCCCTCTCCCCGACAGAAAAGAAACAGCTCATCAAGGAGCTGACCGAGAAGATGGATTTAGCCGCTCGTAACATGGAGTTTGAAAAAGCGATTGATTTAAGAGAGCAGATAAAAAAGCTGAAAAATGTCTAAGTGGATAGAGTTTTCGGTGGCCACTTTTTTTACCATTGACAAAAACTAATAGTATTGATAAGTTAGCATAATATATTTTTCTTTAACAATCAATTTATAATCATACAGGAGGTCTTATGAATATCGAAACAGCCAAAGAAGTGTTTACGTTGGTTGTAAATTACGACCAAACCTTGAAAAAAATGATTGAAGCCGGCAAGTACGACTTGGTTAACAGATGTATTACGGAAGAAAATTTCCCCCTATCGAATGAATTGGCTGGCAAGAAAACGTCTGTATCGGCTAAATTATTCCATTTTGACAGGAGTATCAGCAGTGAAGATGCAATTTCTGAAATGGACAGAGCCGGTTATCGCCCCGCTACCTTGGCCGAACTTCTGGCTTTAGGAGAAGCCCAGCCCGAACTGCAGAGACAATTTCCAATAATTGCTCTCGGTTCTGTTTGGCGCGATGCCTATGGGGACCGCGATGTTCCTGAACTGAGTGTTGACGGCTACGAGCGGAGGCTTTTCCTCGATTGGTTTGACCGTGACTGGGATGCCCGCTGTCGTTTTTTTGCGGTTCGCAAGTAAGTTCTTGGCCACTTGGTCTCTTGGCTCTTTTGTTCCCTGGAAACTTGAGCTCTTGGACCCTTGGTCGAATTAAACACTTAAATCCCGTTTTTAAATATAGACGGGATTTTTTTTATTTAATTTGACAGATTAGAACCCAACTGATAATTTATAGCCGAAATATATTCTTTAACAATCACAGGAGAAATAAATTGCAAACTGCGCTTACCAATGGTGATATTCGAATATTTGCCGGCTCGACGTGTCAGGATTTAG
>JANLIN010000036.1 GCA_024654345.1 Candidatus Komeilibacteria bacterium | reverse complement strand
CCAACCTCAGTTGACGCTATTGACAAGGCGTGGTAACTTATAATACCGAATGAAAAAGGAGCTGAACATTGAAAACAAAACCTATCCACTGGCTTGATTATTTTCTATGGCCAGTTTTAAGAGTATTCTGGGTGCCCTTTTCGAAGAAGAGGT
Source organism: Candidatus Komeilibacteria bacterium (assembly GCA_024654345.1). Lineage (GTDB taxonomy): Bacteria > Patescibacteriota > Patescibacteriia > UBA1558 > UBA1558 > JANLIN01. The sequence goes on along the minus strand of JANLIN010000036.1, from coordinate 3,102 downwards.
CGCATTTCTGGCATTGGGTGGATGTAAATTACTATCCAAAATTTTACATTACCGCGAATCCGGATCCAGCCGCGAAATCAAGACGTCACAGTCTTTGGGAAAATTTGATACAGACTAATTTCAAATGGAACAAAGTTGTGGTTGTTACTCCTGTCCGCTATAGTGGACAATACAGGATAGGAATGATAGCCGAAGGAAAGCGACAAATTTGCTCGGTTATAAATCAGGGTAAGGTTGGATTGCTCATCGGACCGGAGGCGCCTCATTTTTTTGCCCTAAATTTGAAGGGAGACCAAATTATGTTAAAAATTGTGGGCTATTCTACAAAGAAGAGCTTGCCAAAAGGAATAAAAATTATTTAAAACTTAGACCGCTAATTTATGCGGTCTTTTTTTTCATTTTCGCAGTCAACATTACTATTGGTTTATCAAAAGCTTGTTGTGAGGACGACAAGATACCGACAAAGAAAAAAACAAAAATAAGAATGTTAATTTAAAACAGACCCTCAAATTTGGGGTCTGTCACCTTGGTCTGAGAATTTTCGGCCTACCTTAACTATAGGCACGAAGTTTGTTGCCCCCATTCACCTCTCCACCAATTGAGAGGAGCAGTTTACACTCGGTTCAAAGCCGAGCTTAAATCTGCACAGATCAAGAGTTTGAGAATTGGGCTTATCCTGACCAGAAATATCCAGCAGGGGATAAATCCGGTATTATTTACCAGCCTCAGTAAACAATGGTTATCTATACCCTCTCTGACATGGGCACGGGTAGCGCAGTATAAGCCAGTTGAATAATATAATGAGCAACCATATAGCTACAGGGTACGCCGTTTGCGAACAGAAGTCAATTGCTAAGGCTATCCTAAATTTTAAGGTGTTTTAAAAAAGCAAATTCTTTCTGATCTTTTTTGCCAGTTTGAAGTCAGTGATGACAACCGGCTGTACGTCAAAAACAGCAAATCCCCTTTTTTTGTATCGCGGTATCAGATGCCAGTGAACATTATTAGCTTCGTCCATATATAGGAGATACACTTTCTTCACCTTCAGGGCGACCAGTAAGGCATTTCGGACAGCAAACACGGTATCCATTAAGTAATCATAATCTCGATCAGATAGTAGCTCCAAATCTTTGATGACTTTTTTCATAATAACGACAGTATGTCCAACTGTGATAGGTTCCTTGGCTAGACAAACATATAGTTTCTCATCTTCATAAATAATGGAATCTCGAGGTGCTTTGGGTAAATTGCCCATAAAGATAGATATAGCGATTAAATAATCTAGCGACGGCGACCGCGGCCGGAAGATCTGCCCCGACGAGAAAAGTTTCGGTTCCCTCTCATCCGCGGCTGATTGTAAGTATCCACGGGCTGTACTACCTTCAGATCGCCCGGTAGGGTTTTCACCGGCAGTGAGGAGTGAATGAATTTTTCTATATTTCTGACTTCACGTGCTTGATCCGGCGTCGCGAAAGAAAGGGCTCTACCTTTGTGTCCCGCCCGACCAGTGCGTCCGATGCGATGCACGTAATCCTCGGCTGTGCCGGGAAGGTCATAGTTTATGACCACTTCTATCCCCTTGACATCTATGCCTCGGGCGGCAATATCCGTCGCCACCAGAACTCTATATTTTCCTTGTTTGAAGCCTTCCAACGCTGTCCGTCTCTGCGCTAAACTTTTGTTGGAATGAATATCAGTTGATTCGTGTCCCATTTGTTTGACTGCGCGCGATATTTTGTTCGCCCCCCATTTGGTACGAGAGAAAATAAGAATCGGACCTTTGTACTCTGCCAGAACGGTTTGTAGTAGGCTGTTTTTGTCGTCCTTGTGTACAAAAAAAAGTTCCTGTTCAACTTGTTCGGCGGCTGTGCCCGCCGGAGCCATTTCCACCCGTACGGGCAGTTTCATATACTGACTGGCCAGATTTACTATCTCACTGGGCATGGTGGCGGAAAATAGCATTGTTTGTCTGTCGGGAGAAACATCTTGCAGGGCACGCTTAATCTGCGGCGCGAAACCCATATCTAGCATACGGTCGGCCTCATCCAACACGAGTACTTTTACCTGTTGTAGTTTAACAGTATTATGATCAAGGTGATCAATTAAACGACCGGGTGTAGCAATAATAACGTGCGGTTTTCTTCGGACATCCGCGATCTGACGGCCCATCGGCGCACCTCCAATAAGGACAGCTGTTCGGACGCCCAGTGTGGATCCGATCCGTCGATACGTTTCATCGACCTGAATAGCCAGCTCGCGGGTCGGCACTATTACCAGCCCTTGACCTTTGACACGGGCTAAGGCCTGAATCATCGGGATGCAAAAAGCCAGCGTCTTACCAGTCCCGGTCTGCGCTATACCCATGACATCACTACCCTCAATAGCGATCGGTATCGCTCGGTGCTGAATAGGCGTCGGGATTAAAAATTTATGTTTATCAAGTATTTCAATGATTTTGGGAGCTATTCCCAGTCCATCAAAACTAAGTTGTGTATCAGTATTCGTCATTCTAGTTGTTGTTTAAAAAATATATAAATTCCGTTGTACAAAGATGATCGGTATAGCTCAAGTATAGCAATAAACCATATTTAGGAAAAACCTATTCTTGGACCTATTAACCGAGATATCAATATTATATGTTGAGATTCAATAAAAAGGTGGGATTGAGACAAATATTTATAAAAATCATTTTTACCTCTTAGCTCGTACTCTTTCGTTCTCGGTCAAATACTTTTTTCGCAAACGGACACTCTTGGGTGTTATCTCCAAATATTCGTCGTCACTCATTATCTCCAGACCGTTTTCCACCGTTAATTTTTGCGGTGGCGTCAAACGGATGGAGTCATCTGAACCGGAGGCGCGCATATTGGTGAGATGCTTGCCTTTGACCGGATTAACAGTCATATCAACTCCTTTGGACACGCCACCGATTACCATACCCTCATACACTTCCGTATTGGCCTCAATATAGAGGATGCCGCGCGCCTCCAAATTGGCCAGTGAATAGCCGAGGGCCTTACCGGTCGCCTGTGAAATCATAGAGCCCTCCTTCTTACGACTTATCTCACCTACATGTGGTCGATATCCCACTACCCGGGTAGC
>JANLIN010000035.1 GCA_024654345.1 Candidatus Komeilibacteria bacterium | reverse complement strand
CGTATACATACTACTACTATCTAACAAGCAATTTTATACTGGATTTACCAGTAATTTAAACCAAAGAATTTTACAACATCAAAACGGTAAAGTAGAGTCAACAAAACACAAGCAGCCCCTTAAGCTTATCCACTATGAAGTGTACAGCCGGGAATCAGATGCTCGTCGCCGTGAAAAATACCTTAAAACAACCGAAGGTAAAAGGTTCTTAAAACAACAAATCCGCGACTTACTACTTGATATACAAAAGTAGTCCCCTGAACGGAGGCGTGCGAGAGTGGTTGAATCGGACGGTTTCGAAAACCGTTATGCCCGCAAGGGCATCGGGGGTTCAAATCCCTCCGCCTCCGTTCAGGGGAGTTCGCCCCGTTATTCAACGGGGCGCCATGGGTTTATCCCATGGCGAATCCTGCTCCTTCCGAATCTAAATTATTAAGTGAGAATCTCGTAGCGACCCTGAAATTTTTTCAGGGGAGCGAAGATCCCGCTGACTAGCGGGGTCGCGCCTTCCGAATAAAAAGATAGCATAGCCGCCGGGACGCCCCGGACGGATGGAATGGATAGCGGAACTCCGGTCTCCGCCAAGTTTTAAAATAATATTACAACGGACTTTTGATATTCTTAAGCATCGGATTGGTTACTTGCGTATATATTTGGGTTGTTCTGATGTTTTGGTGACCAAGCAGCTCCTGCACGTACCTGACGTCAGTACCATTTTCCAACAGATGTGTGGCAAAACTATGGCGCAGGGAATGGAAGGTGGCCGGTTTTGCGATTCCTGCCTTTACCAACGCGCGCTCAAAAACCTTTTGGGCGCTTCGCTCCGATAGCCTGCCTCCGCGTTCGCTGGCAAATACGAAATCACTGCTGTTTTTACCGGCGATGCAATTACGGAGATCATCTTTCAGCTTTTCCGGCAGCACGGTAATGCGATCTTTGCCGCCCTTAGCGTTCTTCAGGTGGATAGTTAGTTCATCGAGCTGTACGTCGGCAACCCGCAGATTAACGGCTTCACTCACCCGCAATCCGGCGCCGTACGCCAAAGAAATTATCAGACGATGTTTACTATTGCCGATTGATGCTATGACACTCTTGATTTCATCGCGGTTCAGTACAACCGGCAGTTTCATGGATCGTTTCGCGAATCGAATATTCATTGGTTGATTCGTTTGCACGATTTCCTGATAGAAAAACTTAATGGCGTTCAAAAACAGATTCACTGTCTGGGGCGAATAGCCCATCGATTGTTTCGTCAGCAAAAAACTCCTGATGTCCGCAACGTCCAGCCCCTCCAGATTATTTTTCTTATGCTCGAAATAATTCCGCAGGCACGCAACATAAGCCCGAATCGTCTTTGGGCTGTAGTTTCTGATGCGTAATTCTTGTTCGACCCTTCCTAATAACTCTTGTAAAGTAAGCATAAATTTAATACCATTTAGTTAAATGGGAAGGTTAAGGCAAGTATAATCGGTATTCGCATAAAACGCAATATTGGCCCATTTTTAAGAAAACTATACTTATAAAAAGGAGTTAGCTGACATATTCCTTTTCTTTTCCGGGCTATCGCCCGTAGTGTGTAAAAAATATTTGTAATTTTTTTTCTTACCAATGGAGTGGACAGTTTTTATTAAACATAACAAGGTGGCTTACAGAGCATTCAAAATTCGACAGGGTGCAAATTTTGGAATCACAATAATTCCACAACACGCGGTATTCTTCCCAAGAAAAGTTATTGAAAATCTTGAAGTTGGTTTAAAACTAGGAGTTGAATTAGAGTACAATGAATCAAGAATTGTAGATCACTATAGTGCCCATTCACTAAGTGGGCAAAGACATTACAAATTGAACCCAATCTTCCCCGCAACAGAACCAATTTTAGGAGACCCAATAAAAGAAATAAACAAAGTGATACCATTGGTGTCGTTAGTGGCAACTACAAATGAGAATAGTAAAGAATCTCCTTCTAGTGGAAAGTGGTTTGGATATAATCTGCCAGATGATGTGAATTATTTGATTTTTGACATCTATGCTATACCCAACAATAAATCTCTTCAATTTACTCAAGGGTATAAAATTGAAAATGAGAGTAAAACAAATGAGATTTTTGATCATAAAGTTCTAATTGGGCGAAATTGTAAAATAGCAGTTTTCTCCAAGGCTTCAAACAATATGATTACTGAAATTCCTCATAACATAATATTTCAACAAAGCGAGGGAAAAACGATTGTCATT
>JANLIN010000024.1 GCA_024654345.1 Candidatus Komeilibacteria bacterium | reverse complement strand
GTACTACGAATTTTCATAAGCTGACGAATAAACTCCTTCCGCATTTCTGGATGCTCAAGAAGCTTTCCAAGCCAAAATTTCTCACCCTTCCAATAAATCATAGCCATCTTTGTTTTATGGTATGTTCCTTCATTGAGCCAATAGGCTAATCCAATGTAATATTATAGTATTGGAAACAAGGGGTCATATCGTTGAAGAATGATGTCAATTTGAAACAGGCTGTCCGAGAATGCAGTTTTCCTTTATTTATCCAATGCAAGAGGGATAATTTGGTTGAGGATATCCAGCACAACGATATAATAAAGCACCAATGAGATGTTCAAAACAAAATCACGATAAAGAGAGTAGAAACCGGGATAAAAAGAGATACTTTTTCCAGAAAGAGTTTGAGGCATTAGATTATTGAATAATGAAGGTGACCCTATAACCCGACTTCGCTCATTTCTTCGTGATAAGATGTGATAGTAAGCCCCTTCAAATTCTATGCGCCATTGTCTTGTCACGGTGTCACGGTAGACAAGATAGCAAAATTGACTTTTACTGTCAACAATATAATCACTAATCAAGGTGTGACCTCTTTGTTTGACCCCTTTGTTTCCTTTCAACGTGGTGTTCAGCCGCGGCCGAAGGCAGTCCGGATGCAACACGTGGTTAGACGTTGGCCTTTGCACCAAAATGCGCCTCCGCTGACGCAACGATTCGCTCCAGATATCCGATATAATGTTCACTCAGCGCAATTGCATCTGCATCTGAGACTTGATCTTTTTCGGCTAGTCCTGGGGCATCGCGAAAGTACAAACCGGATACTCCTATCTCTGACGGAAGGTCTAAATAGTATTTCTCAACCTCGCCCGGACTGACCTCGACTTCCCAGCCTGTGCCACCGGTCGAATCGCCTATGAAGAAGTTTCTCGCATTCGGTGGCGGCGGGCCAAACTTGGCCATATCCACCGGGAAGCTGAAGCTCTTGATGTGAGTGTAGTTTGATACGCCAAGGTCCCCCTGCTTCAAGATGCGAGAGCGAAGATCGTAGAAAAACTTGATCAAGTGGTCCTTCTTCATCTCCTCTACAAATGGCTGATACCAAGCGTCGAATCCGCTTTCCGTCGATCGCAGATTCTGCAACACGTTCGTAACGGCGCGACCAAAGACCACGAGGTTCCGCAATCCAGAGTGGCGCCTCGCTGAAATTGCTTTCAAGTCACGAAATCCGAGGCGAGCCGTTTCCAGGGTCTCGCGTACTAGACGTAATGTTTGTTCCGTAGTGCGTAGAGACATAGTGGCCAACGTCTAACATAGATTATACCGCCTAATAGCGGCAATAAATTACAGACATTATTGATTTTCTCGCTGTAAATATATATAATTCAACTTGTTTTGTCAATTATGTTTTAATATTGAAACGCAAAATACTGAAAGTGGGTTACTCCATGAAATTACTTGACCAGGTGCGTGCTGTTATCCGTAAAAAGCATTATTCAATTCGTACTGAACAGGCGTATGTTGACTGGATTAGACGTTATATTTTATTTCACAAAAAACGTCACCCGAAAGACATGGGTGAAAGTGAAGTTGCCCAGTTTATTTCCTTTTTAGCAACGGTAAAAAATGTTGCGCAGAACCCTTCCCCGATCCAGGTCGAGGACAGGTGTGGTCGGCTAAGAGCCTGCCCCGTACTTGGTACGGGGGCGGGGGATAAACCACCCGCGCTACGCATTCCTTCTCTCTAAACCAAAGGTTTATGAGATTTCATTGTAGTTTCATTCCAATCTCCACACCATCAGCTATGGCCTCAAGCGCTGTGCGGCCTTCCACCGCATCGCCAACCGTGTAAACTTCTGGAACAAAGCCTTTAATGGATTCTGCAAGTGCATTATTGGGTTGGTGGAGCGTGGGAATGACGATATTGTCAAAACCTTCAAGTTTTTGGTCTGCCTCCCTTCGACGGCTAATGACTATGTAATTGTGTCCGATTTCCACTACCTTTGTGTTGATGTGTAATTGAGCGCCCATCTTTTTGAGTCGTTCACAAACATGATAACGAGGGTGAGCCACCAGCTCCAGTCCGAGAACACGCCGCATCTCTATAAGAGTAATCTTCTTCCCCCTGGAGGCAAGGAAGTCTGCAAGTTCGCAACCTTCAGGGCCTCCTCCGACGATCGCCACATTATTTCCTAGAGAATCTGCGGAA
>JANLIN010000011.1 GCA_024654345.1 Candidatus Komeilibacteria bacterium | reverse complement strand
GGCCAAAGTACGGATTCGGGAGATTGCTCAGATTATTAAACAGTGGCTGACGATAGTGCCTGGTTTAAATAAATTTTTTATTGAAAAGGAAGCTAAGATAAAGGCGGAAAAAATTGTCGTCGTCGGTCAGAATACGCCTCTTGATATAGATAATAATCCTAAATAACATGAATAGCGGCCTGGTGACAGCCGAATCTACGGTCAACTACTTTGCCATTGTGGGAGGAGTGGTTATTTTTGCGTTGGCGGCGATCTTTGTTTTGTGGCTGGTGCGGCGCTATTTTGTCAGTCGTAATATTCTACCTGAGGAATGGCAACCGATAACATTATTACTCACGATGCCGAAAGTAAAGGGGCGAGATGAGAAGAAGGAAGGAATTGATTATACGCATGAAGCCATCTCTCTGGCGGAAAGTCTTTTTTCCGCGGTGGGTGGTTTACGTGCGCAACGAGGTCTAAAAAAGTGGATATTTGGTCGGACGGATTTTTTTTCTTTCGAGATAGTAGCTCGCAATGGTCTTATTTTCTTTTATGCCGTTGTACCAAAAATTAACCAACGTTTTTTGGAACAGCAACTCAACTCTGTCTATCCATCTATCAGTATTGAAGAGGTGGCGGATTATAATATCTTTCAACCTCGGTCGGTGATAAAGGCCGCCATCCTGAGGTACAAAAGAGAGTATATCTTTCCTATTCGGACCTATCGACGCAACGAAAATGATCCTTTGTCCGTTATTACCAACGGGATGAGCAAAATAGCTGAGAATGAAGGGGCGGTCTTACAGTTGGTTATGAGGTCAGCCTATAGTAAGTGGCATTATAAGGGTAAGAAGGTCGCCTCGCTAATGCAACAAGGTAAGACTCTAGAGGAATCATTGCGACAGGTAGGTTTCGGTTCCAAGGTCGGGAAAATATTTGAATTTTTGTGGAACTTTGCCAAGGCAGCCGCACCTCAGACACCGGAAGAAAAAGCAAAGGAACAGCAGAAAATGTATCAGCTGTCACCGATGGAGCAGGAAATGGTCAAAGGCATAGAGGAGAAGACATCCAAAGCGGGGGTGGAGGCAAATCTTCGCCTGATAGTATCGACGGCCGATGAAACGGTGGCGAAAAATAAACTAAACGACATTTTGTATTCTTTTTCACAGTTCAACGTCTACCAATATGGCAATGCTTTGGAGCCGGTGATTCCAAAGGGAGCTAGTGGGACGAGTAGAATAGTCCGCGATTCCATTTACAGAAATATTGATAAACAATACAGTCTTATTCTCAATACCGAGGAGGTAGTCAGTTTGTGGCATATGCCCTTGCCGACTAATGAAACCCCAAATATCATGTGGTTGAAAGCCCGCAAAGCGGCGCCACCGGTTGATTTACCCATGGACGGAACTATCATCGGCTTGAGTCAGTACCGCGGAGTGGATAAGGAGGTACGTATCAAGAGAGGCGACCGTCGTCGCCACGTCTATACCATCGGACAAACGGGTACCGGTAAGTCCACGCTTTTGAAGTACATGATGTTACAAGACATCCGCAATGGGGAAGGCTGTTGCGTGATTGATCCGCATGGGGATTTCGCTTTGGACATGCTAGCCAATATTCCCAAATCGCGCGCCGAGGATATCATTTATTTTGATCCGATGGACACTGAGCGACCCATGGGGATAAATATGCTGGAACATGACTCTCCGGAACAAAAGACTTTTGTAATCAACGAGTTACTGTCCATTTTTGATAAACTGTATGACCTGAAAACCACCGGTGGGCCGATGTTTGAACAATATATGCGTAACGCTTTGCTTTTGGTGATGGAAGACCCGGAATCGGGGATGACTTTGATGGAGATCCCCAAGGTGATGGCTGACGCTGATTTCCGACGGTATAAACTGAGTAAGTGTAAAAATTTGACAGTTAAAGATTTTTGGGTAAAAGAAGCGGAAAAGGCCGGTGGCGAAGCGGCCCTGGCCAATATGGTACCTTATATCACCAGTAAACTGACACCCTTTATCGCCAACGACATAATGCGGCCGATCATCTCTCAGCAAAAGAGTAGTTTGGACTTCCGGAAGATAATGGACGAGGGAAAAATTTTAGTGGTTAATTTAACCAAAGGAAAGTTGGGTGAAATCAATAGCAGTTTATTGGGTATGATCATTGTCGGTAAGATCTTGTTGGCGTCACTGTCGCGTGTCGATGTGCGGGAAGAGGAACGAAAGGACTTCTATCTTTATATTGATGAGTTTCAAAACTTTACCACCGATAGTATCACGGTAATTTTGTCAGAGGCGAGAAAGTATCGATTAAATCTTATCATTGCTCATCAATACATTGGTCAGCTGGTGCGTAATGGAAACACCTCTATCCGTGATGCAGTCTTTGGCAACGTGGGGACAACCATATCATTTCGCATCGGCGTGGATGACGCGGAACATTTGGCCAAGCAATTCAAACCTATCTTTGATGAATTTGATCTGGTGAATGTACCAAAATATACGGCCTATATAAGGTTATTGATTGACAACGGTAACCCACCGGCCTTCAATATTTCCACTCTGCCGGTACCTGACGGAAGCGAAGAACTGTTGTTAGCATTAAAGGAGTTGTCGCGTTTGAAATATGGTCGTCCGCGTGAAGAGGTTGAGAGTGAAATAATTCGACGAACGCAAATTACGAATACACCTATAATACCCGACGGTGTGGTCGTCGATAGCTAGCCGGACAGAAGTGGGTTAAGTCCCATCTGTGTATATGTACTGAGGATTACTTGTTGATATAGTCGTGACTATTTTGTTGATAAGATCCTAAATAATCCAGTAGTAGCGTGTAATGAGTGTAAAAAGGGATTAATTTCCAGTTTATTATAATTTCCGCTTTATATTTACCTGCGGTATAATTATCACAGATAGAGTATAAAAGGGGCAAAAAATAAATAAAAAACTAAAATAAAATTTATGGACGAAGTACAATCACCACCGGATGAAAGGTCAGATATGGACATGGATGCTCTCGCCGGTATCCAGTTGACGTTGAGTAAGATTGAAGATGAGTTACAGAAGGTAAAATTACAAATAGCAAAGCAGGGTATTAGCGCTGGTACTAGCCCTGATTTTAGAGAGAAGTTGGAGGCCTTGAGCCAGCAAGATGGCGAGGAGAAGGTCGTGGAAGGGGTTTTTAACGGTCAACAAATGGTGGGACCGGATGGGAAACACTATTCGATCCCGGCTAACTATGCTTCCAAATCCAAATTGGTAGAGGGAGATATATTGAAGCTACGCATCCTGCCCGATGGCAGTTTTGTGTATAAACAAATCGGACCGGTAGACAGAGATCGTAAGGTTGGCAAATTAATCAAAGATGAGCGTGGTAATTATGCCGTTATGGTGGAGAACAAAGTTTTTCGCGTTATCTTGGCGGCGGTAACTTATTTTCACGGTCTGGAGGGCGACGAGGCGATCATATTGGTGCCTAAGGACACTGATAGCGAATGGGCCGCCATCGAAAATATCATAAAAAGCAGTACTAGATAGTTGCAGGCAACGATTAATCCAGTTCCATTTGGCGGTCACTTTGGTGTCTGGCTCGGGGACTGGGTTTTGTGTTACAATAGGCTCACTATGAGCATCAAAGCCAGTCAAACTTTATACAATAAATATCGGCCGACGCAGTTCAAAGAAGTTGTCGATCAGAATCACATCAAAGTGACTTTGCAGAATGAATTGAGCAGTGGCAAGCTGGCGCACGCCTATTTATTCAACGGACCGCGGGGTATTGGCAAGACCACCATGGCGCGACTGCTGGCAAAGTCTCTCAACTGTGAAAAAAAGAAAGATAGTGAGCCTTGCAACGAGTGTGACTCTTGCACGTCGTTTAATTTGGGGCGCTCCCTGCATTTGGTGGAAATTGACGCGGCGTCGCAGACCAAGGTTGAGCAGACCAGAGAGAATATTATTGCCGCTTCGCGAGTCTCAGTTTCCGGCAATCATTACAAAGTATTTATCATCGATGAGGTGCATATGCTATCCACCGCGTCATTTAATGCTCTGCTAAAAACTCTGGAGGAGCCACCGGTCGGTGTGATATTTATCTTGGCGACCACTGAAATTCACAAGGTGCCGGATACCATCATTTCACGCTGTCAGCGTTTTGATTTTCATCGGCTATCCATTTCTGATTTGGTGCTGTGGATGACAGGCATATGCGGACGGGAGAAGGTTAATATCAGTGAGGATGTTTTGGTGGCTGTGGCCAGACAGGCGGAGGGCGGCGCGCGCGATGCTCTGTCACTACTGGCGCAGGTAATCAGTCTGGGAAAAGACAAGATAACCTTGGCTGAAGCCGGCTTGGTCCTGCCACGTTCGGACGTAAAAATTGTGGCCAATATTTTTCGACTACTCTGCCAAAAGGAAGCGGCGGCGTCGATCATCACGCTCAACCAAGCTCTGGACGACGGTATCAATTTGATACAGTTAACCAAGGACCTGGTGGAATATATGCGACTGGGCTTACTGCTAAAACTGACGAATGATAGTGAATTGGTACGGCGGGAATTGGATGAGGCTACGCAAGCTCAGCTTCGTCAGGACATACAGTCTGTCGATGACGCGACTTTGAATTTCATGTTGGAAATACTGGTGGAAAAATACCCGCAGGTAAAGACAGCTTCGATCCCACAGCTACCGCTCGAAATTGCGTTTATCAAAATAAGTTTTTTAGCCGGCCCCAGGCCAAAGTCTGATGATAAGCCGGTAAAACAACCCCTAGCGACTAAGACGTCGGTCACCGAAGAAGATCCTAAAAAATCAACTCCACCGGCGGAAATAACCGCGACGCAATCTCAGCCAAAGAGAGAAGATACTCCGACGGCGACCGTCGCCATGGATGAATTCAAGGATAAATGGACAGATATTGTGGTGGCGTTAAAAAATAAGCACCATTCTTTGTCGGCCTTCATGCTGGTAGCCCGTCCCATTTCCGTCAGTGGCAATAAGCTGTTATTGGGGTTCAAGTACCTGTTTCACAAGGAGATACTGGACAATCCGGTCAAGAGAAACATGATTAATGAAGCGATGTCTGAGATTATGAAAAAGTCGGTCGAGGTTGAAGGTATGGTTGATATTGATTATGAACAGCGTGAAAACTGGCCGGTCAATATGCCGCAGATTTTAGCCGAGGAGGAAGACGAGTCGAGTGGTAAATCTATCGATGTTGACGTAGCGGCCGCTTTCAGCTAAAATACTGACGACAAAAGCACCACCAGCGGTGGTTTTTATAGTGTCACGATCGGGGATCGTCTAATGGTAGGACTGCAGATTCTGGCTCTGCCAATCTAGGTTCGAATCCTAGTCCCCGAACCACGTCCGAACATCGCTTCGGCTTACGTGCCTTGAAGCAAGTTCAAGTCACTCCAGCCTACGCAATGTTCCTCCTTTTCAGTTTTACACTTAACCCCTCGACTACGCTCGGGGCCCAAGTGTAAAACTGTGTTCTCGAAAGACGGTTATTTCTATTCAAAGAGTAGTGCGGCTTATCTGTCAGAGGCAGACGAGTGTGCTTTGAAGCAAGTTCAAGTCACTCCAGCCTACGCAATGTTCCTCCTTTTCAGTTTTACACTTTCAGCCAGAGGCTGATCCGCCTTCGGCGTGAAACCTCTCGCCTACGGTGGGCCCAAGTGCAAAACTGTTTTTTTGATAGACAGCTAGACAAACTTTGCAAAGAAACCGGCTTTGATTTTGAATTAATTGGACTGCCAACCTACAAGGCCGGTGGTAAAGGATAAGTAATCACCACATTATAATAGGTTTATGAAGGCTATATTTTTTGATATTGGCGGAGTGTTGATAGATACGGATTTTGCCCAACTGTATCGTAATTTTGGGCGGCGCGTTGGTATAGCCGAGGAGGCTGTTATTCAGTACCATGAGGATAATTGGCGGGAGATGATGGTGGGAAAGATTGATTTGCGTCAATTTTTTTCTGATTTGGGAAAGCTCTCTGCCACCGGCAGTGCCACTGACAGTTGGGAGAGTATTTGGGCAAGCGAGGCCTTGTCGTTACGGCAAATTAACCATGAATTACTGAATTGGATTGACACGCAAAAGGATTACATCATTGGTACTATTACCAACGCTACTCACTCTCGGCTTATTTTAGATAACCAGATGGATTTGTACGGTCATTTTACTGTCAATGTGATCTCGTCACTTGATCGTGTCATGAAGCCGAACCCCGAAATTTACCAACTGGCACTGGATCGAGCCGGGGTGGTGCCGCAGGATTCAGTATTTGTCGATGATAAGCCTGAGTATATCGCCGGCGCGCGGGCAGTCGGGATGAGGACTATCTTATTCAAAGATAATGAAAGCTTCTTCTCGGATCTGCGCGGTCTGAAATTTTAGTATCATTCAGCTCAATGGCTATAAATCGTTATTTGTTTCTAACCGGTCTTATGAAAGTAAGACTTTTTTGATAGAATATTAGGGGGATAATGTGTATAATGGTTTTGATGAAAGAAGATACCAAAAAGAATCTATGGCGTCTTTTTTACTGGCTTAATTGGCTTGTTATTTTTGGCTTCTGGTACAGTCACTCCGGTCAGCAATTGTCTGATTGGACTGGCGCTCTTGTATCATTGGGACGAATAGCTGGCTTGGCGGCCGCCTTTATGATTTTGGTGCAATTTTTTTTGGTGGGAAGGAATCCGTTACTGGAGAAAGTATTTGGCCTGGATCGATTGACTAAAATCCATCATAGTCACGGGCAGTGGGCGCTTATCTTATTATTATTACATCCGCTTCTGATAACGTATGGATACAGTCGCACCACGGGTGTAAACTATGGGACTCAATTCTGGACTTTTCTGACGGAATACGATCATATCTGGCTAGCAGCAATTGGTTTACTTTTGTTTATCACGGTGGCAGTCACATCGATAATATTCGCACGCCGTCATTATCGCTATGAGGCGTGGTATGTCGTTCATTTATTAGTCTACGCCGCTATCTTTGTCTCTTTCTGGCATCAGATAAATTTGGGTCAAGATTTGTTGGTCAACAATATATTTTACTTGTACTGGCTGGTTCTGTACGC
>JANLIN010000128.1 GCA_024654345.1 Candidatus Komeilibacteria bacterium | reverse complement strand
CGAATACTACGAAACTACGAACTCTTTAACAATCGCACTACGATAAATAGACGTTCGCAGTTTCGTATTTAACTGTTCAAGACCTACAATCGAAAAACATACTATCTATCATTTACAATAGTATTACGATAAATAGATGTTCGCAGTTTCGTAGTACACGACTCGTAATCCTCAAACGATAAATAGGCCAACTAACCATTGACAATCGTACTACGCTAAATAGACGTTCGCAGTTTCGTATTATTCTGTCTTGTCGAACACTTCGGTGACGGAGGTGATGCCCTCCATCGCTTTTAGCAGGCCGTCTTGGACCATTGTTACCATACCGCCTTTGATGGCGATCGCTTGAGCATCATATTCTGAGACATTGCCGGATAAGACCATTTTTTCCACGTCCTCATTCATGGCCATTACTTCATAGACGCCGACACGGCCTTTGTAGCCGGCGTGGCACTTCTCACAACCATCCGGGTTTGCTTGATAAAACTGGGCGGAGTTTATTTGTTCTTCAGTCGGTCGGTCACCGGAAGTTTCGGAGATGCTGAGCAATAGTTTTCTGACTCGTTGGCCTATTTCATCATTATCCAGCTTAACTTCGCGTCGGCACTCTTTGCACAATCGTCGGAGTAGTCGCTGGCCGATGATGGCATTGATTGAGGGAGCCAGTAAAAATGGTTTGACGCCCATGGCCAGGAGGCGAGGGATGGCGCCGGCGGCGGAGTTGGTATGAATGGTGGAGACCATCAAGTGGCCGGTAAGAGCGGCGTTAATCGCCACCTCGGCGGTTTCCAAATCTCGGATTTCTCCGACCATGATAATATCCGGATCCTGACGGAGAATGGACCGCAAACCGCCGGCGAAGTTGTAACCCTTATCGGGCGCGACCTGACTCTGATTGATACCTTTTAGTTTGTATTCGATCGGATCCTCCAGAGTGATAATTTTGGTAGCTTCGTCGTTCAACTTATTCAAAATGGCGTAGAGCGTGGTGGTTTTACCCGAGCCGGTCGGACCGGTGGTAATGATCATGCCGTTTGGTCGAGCAATATTGTATTCCAGGTCTTTGAAAGAGCGACCGCGCAATCCTAGTTGTTCAAACTGAAGTCCAACGGAAGACGATTTTAACAGTCGCATGACGATTGACTCACCATAGGAGGTCGGCAGAGTTGAAACTCTGACATCTATCTTGTCATCCGTCAGAGAGATAGTGAAACGACCGTCCTGCGGTTCACTGGTGATATTGAGCTTGAGATTGGAAAGTAATTTAACGCGCGCGTCTATTTTTGGCCAGACGGTTTTAGGCATGGTAGCAATGGTGGCCAACTCACCGTCTACGCGCAAACGAAGTTTTATCTCTTTCTCCTCGGCCTCGATGTGTATGTCCGAGGTGTCAAATTTCAAAGCACTGGCGATGATGAGGGATATAATTTCAGAGGTGTTGGCCTTGTCCAGCTCCTTTTGCAAGTCTTCATATGTCGTAAGTCGGGCCTGCATTTGATTGAGCTCTTCCTCGGTTATCTGTACGCCCGTTTCTATCTTCCTTAGGCGCGGGACTTTGTCATAGGCTTTCAGCCCGATCTGGAAACTGAGCGGAGAAATTAAAAGAGTGCTGGCGTTGGCGTTTAGTTTTTCAGCCAGCTGTTTGGTAAACTCGCGTACCGTCGGATCGCCCGGGTCGATGGCACCGAAGCGGACTTCCTCGCCGGTATAATAAAATGACAACAGCTGTAAGGATTCGGCTTTTTCTTTGTCTATCAGCGCGATGGCATCGGCCGAAATGGGGTAGCCTTTGAGGTTGATATAACTATAGCCTCTTTTCTTTGCTTCCGTTTCCGCCTCCACTTCGATATTTTGTTCCTGCATTGACTGCAATTTTGAGTGCAGTGTCGCCTTGGTATCATCCGAGGCAATCGAAACATTATTTTGATTGTGATCGTCAGTCATAATTACTGACATTATATAGGATTTGGGGGTAAAAACCAAACCTATGTTTAAAAAGTATCAAAAAACTCGACGCAGATGGCCGAGTTTTTTTGTTGGGCTATCGATTTAGTTTGCCGGCGATCCAGCGGATTATTTTGGGGAGAGATACGCCTTCGCAAATTTTCAGGAAAAGTAGAGTCCAGGCGAGATTTTGCCAGGCGGAAAATATAGCCGTGGCTACCAAGAAGATGATCGCTGTCACGACAATTACCAAGACAATAAAGAAGTAAAATGCGCCGGCGCCGCTGGAAGCCAGGCCCACTAGTAGTATGGGCGCCATCAGGAGGAGGGAGAAAATTCCGAGGATGAAAGCCAGAGCCACGTTCAGTATCAGTACGATCAGAGCCATCTCCAAACTTATCAGCCAGTTTCTTGTAAACAGGCGCCAGCCGTGACCGAATGACTCCCAAAAACTTTGGCCCTTCACGACCGTGTAGGCGATGGCGTATTTGGTGACAAAGGTAATAATGATGGCGATCGGGACGAAGATTATCAAAGTCGCAAAAGCCAAGAAAATCGCCCAGCCGCTATTCTGAGCCATCAGCACCACCAATAGGGGAGTGACCAGAGCGGTTAGCAAGATGAAAATGATAGCTTTGGCTAAAACATTCAGTCCCAGTACCGGCCAGAAATAATGAGCGCCGTCCACCATTAATTCACGCAGGCCAATTTTCCTTCCCTTTTCTAGCTTCTCGGCGGCGCGCGTCAATCCGGCCTGTCCGATGGTGGCCAGCCAAGCCAAAACCAATATTATTAACAAAAAGAAGAGCAAGATGAGAATGATAGAGAATACGTTCAGAGCTGATTGTTCACCCAGTGAGCGGAAGAAATCACCCACGAATTCCAGACTGAATTGGAAAGAGGCGAATAGTTCCGGCTGACGACGCAGACGGTCATACTGGGTAAATAGTGCGTTGTATTCGGCGGCCGCCCCCCAGAGAGAGGCAAAAAGGCCAAGTAGCCATAGGAATTTGTATTCTTTGAGATAGTCCCAGGCTTTTTTTATAATCGGACGATATAGTGATTCCATAATTTTTTATATAATTGAGCGCTTATATTATACAATATTTATTCAAATATAAAAACCACCCCGACGCTAAGGGCGCCAGGGTGGTCTTAAAAAAGTGACGAAGGACAACTAGATCATCAAAGCTTCAAACTGTTCTTTCTCCAGGGTCTCTTGTTTGAGGAGCTCATCTGCTATCTTGTCTAGTTTGGAGCGGTGTTTACGAATGAGCTCTCGTGCCCGCTCGGCCGCTTCGCGGATGATGCGGTTAACTTCTTTATCAATGGCTTCGGCGGTATGTTCGCTATAATCACGTCGTTCATGGATTTCATTACCTAGGAAAATCATCTCTTCTTTTTCACCAAAAGTCCGCGGTCCGAGCTCATCACTCATGCCGTATTGCGTGACCAAAGCGGTCGCCAATTTAGTGGCTCGTTTCAGATCATTACTGGCGCCGGTGGTTATTTCATCGAAGACTTCACGTTCCGCCATTTGACCGCCCAAGAGGACGGCTATTTCCGCCAAATGTTCATTCAAAGAGTGTAGGTGCTTGTCTTCCAGCGGCAGTTTCATGGTGTAGCCGGCGGCCCGACCGCGCGATATGATGGATATCTTATGCACCGGATCCGATTCCGGTACCAAGTGGGCGACAAGCGCGTGACCGGCTTCATGATAGGCGGTGATTTTCTTTTCGCGCTCCGACAAGATATGATTTTTTCGTTGTGGCCCGATGGTTACTTTTTCCAGCGCTTCCAATAAATCCTCCATGACTACTTTTTTCCTATTATCGCGCCCGGCTAAAATAGCCGCTTCATTCAATATATTGGCCAAATCGGCGCCGGATAGACCGGGCGTGCGCTGGGCAATGGTTTGCATGGAAACCTCAGCGGCGATCGGTTTATTTTTGGCGTGGATTTTTAAGATCTGTTCACGTTCTTTGATATCAGGTAGATCAACTACCACCTGACGGTCAAAACGACCGGGACGCAGTAGGGCGGGGTCGAGTACATCCGGCCGATTGGTGGCGGCGATGACTATGATATTGGTTGTTTGTTCAAAACCATCCATTTCTACCAGTATCTGGTTTAACGTTTGTTCTCGTTCATCATGCGAGCCTCCCAGGCCGGCCCCGCGTCGTCGTCCGACAGCATCTATTTCATCAATAAAAACAATACAGGGGGACATTTTTTTAGCCTTTTTAAAAAGATCACGCACCCGCGAAGCACCCACACCGACAAACATCTCCACAAACTCAGAACCGGAGATGTGAAAGAATGGTACGTTGGCTTCACCGGCGACGGCGCGGGCCATCAGAGTTTTACCAGTGCCGGGTGAGCCGAGTAACAGTATTCCTTTGGGAATTTTCGCTCCCAGTTCCAAAAATTTATTGGGATTACGGAGAAAATCAACGACTTCCGTTAATTCCTGTTTAGCCTCTTCACTGCCGGCGACGTCGCCAAAGTTAACCTTATTTTTCCCCAAGGGATTGATTTTGGCGCCGGATTGTCCAAATGACATCGCCCTGTTATTGGCGCCCTGAACTTGTCTGAACATCACCATGATGAAAAAGCCAATAATCAGAATGGGCAGAAATATCGGCAAGATGGTGGTTAGCCAGACTGAGCTCTCAGTTTGCGTCTGAATATCGAGCGCTACTGTTTGGAGCACTTCCGGCGTGACGTTGAGATTACGTAAGCTGGCGGTCAGTGGCTCATTGACTTCTTTTTGTGACAGTTTTTCACCGCCATCCTTGAGCTTAACAGTAATCTTTTCACCGTCCACTATTAGTGATTGCACCTTATCTTCTTGGAGAAGATTGGCTACTTGGTTGAGAGAAATTTTCTCAATGTTTGATTCTTGTTTGTTGTAGAGACTGAAAAAACTTGCGAGGAATATAAAGACCAGAAAGAATATAAGAAAATTTTTCCAGAGATTATTTTTTTTCATGAAGAGAGTATAAACTTATTAGCCCCAAATCAGACTCGGAGATAAAACATACCTCGTCTTATTTAGGCTGGGGTGGAATCCTTTGCTTCGGAATTGGCAGGAACGTCATTGTCTGACTTGTCGGATGCGCTTGGGGTAGCGCTGGCTTTATCTTCTTTTGATTTTTTCTTGAGCATGGACAATCCCAGACGATGTTCCGTCGGTTCGATAGAGATGACGGTGAAGTCATAGGTTTCGCCCGGTACCACCACGGTAGACGGGTCGTTGTCGCTATTGTTGGACAGCTCAGAAATGTGAGCCAGGCCGTGGATATCTTTATCCAATTCCACAAAGGCTCCGAAAGTATTGACCTTAAGAACTTTGCCGGTTACCGTCTGTCCGGTTTTGTACTTTTTGGCCACGTTTGTCCAAGGATCTTCGACCAATTTTTTCAGGGAGAGAGAAATCTTCGAATTTTCAATGGCAATGATTTCTGCCTTAACTTTGTCGCCGACATGAATAACTTCTCGCGGGTCATCGATTCTTTGCCAAGCTAATTCTGAAATATGAACCAAGCCCTCGAGATTTTCACCGAATTCCACAAAGGCGCCAAAATCAACCACGCCGGTGACTTTGCCACTGACAGTGTCGCCGACTTTGTAGACTGACATGGCCTCTTGCTGTTTTTCTTCCCAGGCCGCTTTCTCGGAGACAATCATTTTCTCCTCCTCTTCGTGGACATCAATGATTTTGACTTTCATTTTTTGACCGGCGAAATTTTTCAGGTGAGCTAAAATTTTATTCTTATCGCCGCCTTCAACACGCGGGTAATTCTCGGTGGTTAACTGTGATACCGGCAAGAAGCCGACGACGTTGCCGACTTTGATCATCAGGCCACCTTTGTTGGCATCAATTACTTGTGCTTCAACCACCTCTCCGCTACTTTGTATTTTTTCCAAATTGTCCCAGGCTTTCTGGTGACCGGCAAAACGGAATGAAAGTTCAAGTAATCCTTGCTCGTTTTCCACATCGATAACGGTGGCGGCGGCGCGGTCGCCGATCTTAATATCATCCAAGTCTCCACTCTCGTCGTGGATTTCTTTGCCGCGAACTATACCAGTGGTAACACCATTGATATCGACGTAGACTTCGTTTTTCCCTAAGCTGATAACGATACCTTCAATCAAGTCTCCAACTTGAGGGATTTTTACTGCTCCCGGATCTTTAGCTAGAAGTTCAGCCATCTTACTGCCCTGCTTCACGCTACTGGCGGGAGTAACTGTCGTTGTATTTGACATGTTGATTAATGATTAAGCGTTAACCCTTATGACCTAATATTAGGTAAAAAGAGTGGGTCATCTAAATCTTGAGCGATTGCTCTTTGCATAGATATAGTAGACCGGTTAATTAAATAGCCACTGGATATTACAACACTTTATTGATTTTGGCAACCCTGGGAACAGAGTCCAACCCCTGGGGTTGGCAACCCCAGGGGTTGGAATCTGT